>NZ_BAABMF010000017.1:0-109370 GCF_050402865.1 Clostridium sediminicola | reverse complement strand
TCTTCTTCAGTGAAAGTGATTTTACTCATTTAAATTCAACCTCTCTTTCTTCTAAATAAAGTATACAAAAAAATACCTATAGAATAAACACCTTTTCTTAGTGTCCATTCTATAGGTACCATTTTAAAATTGAGTATACCCCTTAATGCTTTTTATTTTAGGCTATGTTTTAAAATAGTGTTTATAGTAAATAAGTAATTCGGAATTAAAATAAAAGACGAAACAGATAATTTTTATTCAAAAAATATGATATAATCATCCATAGATAAATAAAGGAGAAAAGGGGAGATAATATGGAAGAAAAAAAAGAATACTATCCCAATATATTTGGAGCAATATTTCTTTTAGTAATTTTCAATATGTTAACAATTTTATTTAGTAGTATTTTTAATACAGGTCCATTTATTTCTAGCATAACTTTTTTATTGGGTCAATTATCCCAATTAATGGCTTTATGTATTATAGTGTTATGGATTAAATTCAGAAATAAGTTAAGTTTTGAAAATTTGTTTTCATTTAAACTAGTTCCGATTATAGCAGTTATCCCATTTTTATTTTCAATACTAGGATTAAATATAATTTTATCTGAACTAGATAATATAACAAGAGCTATAGTACCGATGTCTGATTTTTGGTTAGAAATAATTGAAGCTATGCAAAATACTGAAAACAGTTTTTGGAGTTCTATAATATCAACTGCAATCTTAGCGCCAATAGTTGAAGAAATACTTTTTAGAGGTCTTATATTAAGAGGATTTTTAAAACATTATTCAGTTACAAAAGCTATTGTACTTTCATCGCTCTTAGTGGCTATAATGTATATGAATCCATGGCAGTTTTTAATCGTATTTACTTTAGGTTTGTTTATGGGATGGTGTTTTATAAAAACTAAGTCAATAACATTTTGTATATTAGTACACATGTTATTTAATTCGTTAGGTTTTATTGTGAAAGATGTATTAAAATTAAAAATTTCTGGTTATTCAACTGGTTTAGATGTAGTAGAATTTCAACCTTTATGGTTTAATTTAATGGGAGTTTTTTTGTTCATAGTAGGAATTATATTACTAAAGGTTATATTTAGAGTTATTGGAAAAGAATGAAGAGATTAATTTTGGTATAATTCAAAAAAAAAACAAGGACTGCTTTCTAAAAAGGAAGCAGTCCTTGTAATAATTTCTGCCTATTGATATAATAGAAATGTTTGATAAAAGCACGGTTTAACACACTTAGGAGGAGATACAAAGGAAAAATGCAAAGAAATCTTAGAAATAATAAATATTGAGAATAATGCGATTAATAAATAAAAAATTGCCTTATAATATATAATAATTAGTTTACAGTTATGATTATGAAAGTAGGAGTTAAAGTATGTAAATTGACAATTAGATTGTTTAACATAAAAATTATAAAGAGTTTCTGATTTAACGAAAGAGACTCTTAGAGAATGAGGAGAGAATAGAGTGGCAGATTTTATAAATGAAATTTCAAAAAGAAGAACATTTGCGATTATATCACACCCTGACGCTGGTAAAACGACACTGACAGAAAAGTTATTGTTATATGGAGGAGCAATTAGAGAAGCAGGTTCCGTTAAAGCAAGAAGAGCATCAAAGCATGCAGTATCTGACTGGATGGAAATAGAAAAGCAAAGAGGAATTTCTGTTACGTCTTCTGTACTTCAATTTAACTATGATGGACACTGTATTAATATTCTTGATACTCCTGGGCACCAAGATTTCAGTGAGGATACTTATAGAACATTAATGGCTGCAGATAGTGCTGTTATGGTAATTGACGGAGCAAAAGGTGTAGAAGCACAAACTAGAAAATTATTCCATGTATGCTCGTTGAGAGAAATTCCTATATTTACTTTTATTAATAAAATGGATAGAGAAACTAGAGATCCTTTTGAATTAATGGGAGATATAGAAGAAGAATTAGGTATAAAATCTTATCCAATGAATTGGCCAATAGGATGTGGTCAGCATTTCAAAGGAGTTTATGATAGGATAAGAAAATCTATTATACTTTTCAATGGCGGGGATCATGGTAAAAGTGAGGTTAAAGTAGTTGAAGGTAATTTAGAAGATGAGAGCATTAGAGAACTAATTGGAGAAGATCTTCATGATCAATTAATGATGGAAATAGAATTATTAGATGAGGCTGGAGAAGAGTTTGATTTAGATAAAGTTAGAGCGGGAGAATTAACACCAGTATTTTTTGGTTCTGCCTTAACAAACTTTGGAGTTGAGCCGTTCTTAAGAGAATTTTTAGAACTTACTCCACCGCCATTATCAAGAAATTCAGATAAAGGTGAAATCAAAGCTTTTGATGAAGGATTTTCTGCTTTTGTATTTAAAATTCAAGCTAATATGAATAAAGCACACAGAGATAGAATAGCATTTATGAGAATATGTTCAGGAAAGTTTGAAAAAGGAATGGATGTATATCATGTTCAACAAAATAAAAAAGTTAAACTAACTCAACCACAACAATTTATGGCACAAGATAGAGAAATAGTGGCAGAAGCTTATGCAGGAGATATTCTAGGAGTATTTGATCCAGGGATATTCAGTATAGGAGACACCTTATGCCCTAGCAACAATAAGTTTATGTTTGAAGGAATACCAACTTTTGCACCAGAACATTTTGCAAAAGTTCGAACAGTAGATACAATGAAAAGAAAACAATTTATGAAAGGCATCAATCAAATTGCTCAAGAAGGGGCTATACAAGTATTTAAACAGATCAATATAGGTATTGAAGAAATAATTGTTGGAGTTGTAGGTGTGCTTCAATTTGAGGTTTTAGAGTATAGATTAAAAAATGAATATAATGTTGATATAAAAATGGAAAGACAGGCATTTAAAAATGTCAGATGGATTGAAAGCTGGGAAAAAGGTATAGAGAAGCTAAGCATAACTTCAGACACAAGAATTGTAAAAGATACAAAAGATAGAGATCTACTTCTATTCACTAATGATTGGGGAATTAGCTGGGCTTTAGATCATAATGAAGGACTTGTATTATCATCAATTGCAAATAATTAATAAATAAAGCTTTCGCTATGGCGAAAGCCTTATTTATTAGTTGTAAGTGTTAAGCTAATAACGAAAGATATTATGTAAGAATAATTTCTACTAATTCATAAGCCGACTTACATCTGAAAACTTATAACTATAAAAAGTGTCTAGTGAGCTCGGAATTAATAGTATAAATCAATAGTATATCAAAATAGAGAGGGGAACGTAATATATGTATTTAGTAAGTGCTTGTTTAGCTGGTGTAAATTGTAGATATAATGGGGAAAATAGTGAAGATAAAAGGGTTAGTGAGCTAGTTAAAAAAGGAAAGGCCATCTCTATATGTCCAGAACTTTTAGCAGGATTACCAATTCCAAGAGCTTGTTGTGAGCTTATTGTAGATAATGATGGTAATGAAAGAATACTTACTCAAGATGGAAGGGATTTCACGGAACAATTTAGAGAGGCTGCGGAAAAAACATTAAAGATAGCAAAAACAATTGGTATAGAAAAAGCAATATTACAATTAAGAAGCCCATCTTGTGGATATGGATTGATTTATGATGGGAATTTTTCAGGTGACTTAAAAGAAGGAAATGGGTTAACAGCTAAATTATTAGCTGAAAATGGCATAAAAGTATATACTGAAAATGATTTGGATAAGTTAGATTTAGAATAGATTCTAATAGTAATATAGGTTGAATTCTAGTATATGAATTTTATGATATAAGAGAGAAGGATATAACATGAACTTATTTAAGAACTCTGTAAATATATCAAAGGATATTTGCAGAAAAACAATAAATAAAGGTGATATTGTTGTAGATGCTACAATGGGAAATGGTAATGATACTGAATTTCTTTCATCATTGGTTGGAGAAAATGGAAAAGTATATGCTTTTGATATACAAAAAGAAGCTGTTGAAAACACAAGAGCTAAACTAGAAGAAAAAAAGTTAATAGACAGAGTTATTCTTATAAATGATGGACATGAAAATATAAAAAAATATATAAATGAACCTGTTAGTTTAGTGCTTTTTAATCTTGGATATCTCCCTAAAGGTGACCATAACATAACTACAAAAGCAAATTCCACATTAGAAGCAGTAAAGAATTCTATGGAATTGTTAAAAAAAGAAGGTTTGATTTTAATTGTAATTTATCACGGACATGATGAAGGAAAGAATGAAAAGAATAGCTTGGACGAATTTTCAAAAACAATATCTCAAAAAGAATTTAATGTAGCTAAGCTAAAATTTATGAATCAGATTAACCAACCACCGGAACTACTTGTCATTGAAAAAAGATAATTAATTAGTAGTGAATTTATCACATTTTATATAAATAATGTGTTTTAAAATGATGATAATAGTAAACGATAGTATGTAATTGAAATAAAAGCGAAGCAGAACAGTTACAAGTGATAAGTTATCACTTGTAACTTATCACTTATTACCATAAATTTCGAACTTGTTCTCAATCTATCAGCAACTTATAACTAAATTATTTTTACATCTGAAAAATATCAGCATCTGGATTATTATCATATAAAATTAAGTCTTTAATGATTTGAGCTCCAATAACACTAAAAGTTGTTCCATTGCTACCAAAACCAAAATTCATATAAGTGTTTGGATATTTTGGATGTTTGCCAATAAAACCAAAGCCATTTTTGATATCTGTAAATATCTCAGACCATGAATATTCAATTTTAGGATTTGGAAGTTGAGGAAACATAGAGTTCAATTTATCTAATAAAATATTAGATTTAGCATCAATTATAAAGTCTTCTCCAAAGGGTTCATTAAGTCCATCTATCAAAACTCTATTATCTATAGTAGATCTAATATATGTATAAGGACTACAACCTTTTCTAATAGAGCATTTCTTTGACCAACCATTAAAACTCTTTAATCTATTAGTTACAATGGAGTGGGATCTACTTAAATTAACCTTGTTCTCCATATCCAAGTATTTAACTGACGAGTAGCCTGCTGCCATGACTATTTTTTTGCAATTTATATATGAACCATTATCTAAGTTTACTCTAACAGAATTTTTGAAATAGTCAAAGGAATATACTGAAGTATTTTCGTATATCTTTGAATTGTCCCTTTGTGAATTTTTTAGTAGTGAATGTGAAAATAATAAGGGATCAAATTGTCCACAATCATATGAATATATTCCACAGGGTGAAGTGAAAGAGAATAGACTTTCAATATCTGATTTCTCTAAAAAACTAACTTTGAAGCCCTGTTCCTTTCTAGTCCTATACTCTTTTCTCATTTTAGATACATTTCCTTGTGAGGAACATAAATATAAGCTATCTTTTCTTTCAAAATCACACAACTGTTTAACATTATAAATAATATTTTCTATATCATCTATAGCTTTTTGACATAATTTATACACTCGTACAGCTTTTTTTTCTCCTATTTTGTTTATTAAACTATGAAGATCCATGTCTGTTTCATATCGTAAAAGACCAGTACTAGCTGAAGTACTTCCATTACCAATTATATTTTTTTCAATTAATACAGCATTTATATTAAATTGAGAAAGATAATATAGTGTTAAACAACCAGTAATTCCTCCGCCAACTATCACAACATCACAGTTAATATTTTGATTTAGAGAAGGATATCTTTTGAAATTTTTATTTATATTATTCCAATAGGTGTTTCCACTTGTTATAACCATAGTATTACTGCTTTATCGCAGTGTTCACTCCTCTCTAATAAAAGAAGATAAACTCATGAAACAAAAGTTCATGAGTAGATTACATAGATTTTCTTTTTCCAAATAAAGCATCAAGTATAAAGATGACAGCAGCTACGATAAGCAAGACATTTATAAGAGCACCGCCTATACTAAAAATTAAACCTATTAGCCATGAAATAACAACAAATCCACCAATCCATCTTAAAATTGTCATATTTATTCCTCCATTTATTTTCTCTTATTAGTATTAGCATAATTCGATAAAATATAAGGAGAAAGGAAACAAGAATTCAATTTTCTTTTTTATAGTTCTAAAGCCATATCACCAAGTTTTATCCAGCCTTTCTTTCTCATCAATTCAGAAATGAGAATTGTAAGTATTGCTGGAGCAACAAATTCTAAAATTATAATTTCAGCAATTAAAATAGTTGAAGGAATTTTACCTTGCATAGCAGTAAATGTACCTATTGGTCCTACAAGACCACTTGTACCCATTCCAGCTCCAATTGCAATATTTTCTAGTTTAAATAGAGTAGTTGCAATTGGTCCTAAAATTGCACCTGCTAATGTTGGAGGAATAAGAATTCTTGGGTTTCTAAAAATATTTGCCACTTGAAGCATTGATGTACCTATACCTTGAGAAAATAATCCAGAGGCTTTATTTTCTCTATAACTAGCTACTGCAAAGCCCACCATTTGTGCACAACAACCCATTGTTGCTGCTCCTGCAGCTAAACCGCTAAGATTAAGAGAGATTGCTATTGCAGCTGAACTGATTGGTGCAGTTAGTGCAATACCCATCAAAGTGGCTACAGCAATACCCATTGGAATAGGTCTTAAAGTAGTTGCTACATTAATTAATTGACCTAAATCAGTCATAAATGTTGAGATACCAGGACCAACAAATTTACCTGCAAGACCACCAGCTATTATGGTTATTGAAGGTACAAGGATAATGTCCATTTTTGTCTTACCAGATATAAGTTCTCCTATTTCAGCACCAAACACTGCTGCAATATATGCACCTACAGGTCCACCTAATGAGTAACCAAATGCACCAGTAGCTGCAGACGAAAACATAGTAAGAGGTGAACATTTTAACCCATAAGCTATCGCTACACCAATTGCAGAACCAACAACAGGAGATTTAGCAGAAACTATGTTTGCAAACTCTTTAATAAATAAAAATCCAGGTATTTTAGAAATTTGAGATAATATAAGTCCAATTATAAGTGATGCAAATAACCCTAGTGCCATAGCGCTCAAAGCATCTAACAAATATCTTTTAAAAGCTTTTCTAAAAAATTCTTTAATATTTTTCATTTTATCACCCTCAATTTTTTATTATACACACAAGTAAAGACAGGTGTATATACATCAAAAGAATTATATCATGGTTTATAGAATTGTTCAATAATAACTATAAATTGCGAAGCAAGTTCGAAATTTATAGTGACAAGTTACAAGTGACAAGTTGTGGATATCTTTCGCAAGCGAAAGCTTTTAACTAAATAAAAGATAAAAAAATTCCTTTTGCATAAGCAAAAGAACATTATTTCAGTTAGCGAAGCTAACAAAGGCTTAATTAAAGATTTACTGCAAGAAAATCAACCTTAACTTGTCACTTTTTTAGTTCGCATTTCATTTCTATTGTGTTCATCAAAATAAAATTAGAATAAATTTAATTGTTGTATTATAATAGTTATGATTGAGCGATTAAGTGGGTAATGTATAAATTTAAATGTACTAATGAAATCCTAGAAGAGAGGGATTAAGTTGTTTCAAAAATTAAGTTTGAGAATGAAACTAATAATATTTTTTATACTAAGTATTATTGTTTTTGGTATTATTATAGGTGAATATAACAACAATAATGGAACAAGTACAAATTTTATTCAGAAAATACAAAAGGGGGATTAATAAATGAAAATATTATATTATGATTGTTTTGCAGGAATAAGTGGAGATATGAATTTAGGAGCAATGATTGATCTTGGAGTTAAAGAAGAATATTTAAAAGAAGAACTTGCTAAATTAAATTTAGATGGAGAGTTTCAAATAGAGGTAAAAAGAGATAGTAGAAAAGGTATAAGTGGAACAAAAGTAGATGTGGTTTTATTAAATCAGCATGAACATCATCACCACAACGAAGAGAATCATTGTTGTGGACACCACGGTGATCATCAATGTTGTAATGAACATAAGCATGTACATATTAATGAAGAGCATGGACATTCACACAGTCATTCACATAGTCATGAACATAGAAATTTAATCCACATAGAAAAAATAATAAATGAAAGTTCTTTAAATAATAATGTAAAAGAATTAAGTAAAAAGATGTTCTTAAAAGTAGCTGAAGCAGAAGCTAAAGTTCATGGTAAAGACTTATATGAAGTGCATTTTCATGAAGTAGGTGCTACAGACTCAATTGTTGACATTATAGGAGCAGCTATTTGTTTAGATTATTTGAAAGTAGATGAAGTAATGGCATCAACAGTTCAAGTAGGAGGGGGATTTGTTAAATGTGCTCACGGACTAATGCCTGTACCAGCTCCAGCAACTGCAGAGATTTTAAAAGGAATTCCAATAACTTCAGGAATTATAAAGTATGAGGCAACTACTCCTACTGGTGCAGCTATTTTAGCCACTACAGTTAAAGAGTTTACTGATTCAAAAGACTTTACTATTGAAAAAACTGGTTATGGAGTTGGAACAATAGATAAAGAAATTCCTAATATTTTGAGAGTATTTTTAGCTAAAAAAAAACTAGTTTAAATATAATTAGCAGTATTGAACAAAATGATTGTCTTTATATGGCAGAATGTAATATAGATGACATGAATCCAGAGTTTTATAGTTTTGTATCACAAAAGTTATTTGACAGTGGTGCTTTAGATGTGTTTAAAGTACCTATTATAATGAAAAAAGAAAGACCGGCTGTTTTGCTTTCTGTGCTGTATAAAAAAGAGGATGAAAAAAACATTGAAAGAATATTATTTACAGAGACAACTACACTGGGGATTAGAAAGCAAGTAGTTGAAAGAAGTAAGTTATATCGTGAATTCAGGAAGGTAAAGACTAATCTTGGAGAAATAAATGTAAAAGTAGCATTTTATGAAGGAAAAGAGATAAAGTATAAAGCAGAGTATGAAGATTGTAAAAAAATTGCTATTGAAAAAGATATGCCAATAAGTAGTGTTTATAAAATTGTTATGCAACATATGGAAAAGTAAAAAATAATACACCTAAGATATGTGCCTCTCATAAAATAAATAATGACAATATAGAGAGAGGTAAAATAACTAATTTTATGAAGATTAATTTTGATTACAATAAAAAAAGAATAAACTATATTGATGGTTATATTTTTAAAGGTAAATTTTATAGATGTGGATATACTAGATTTCCCACTGCTTATGGTAATCCTGCATTAGGTTGTGAAAATGTTCAATTATATGATTTTAGACCTAAAGAAGAAACTAGAGCAAGTGTTATTATTATTCCTGGTCTGGGAAGCAGGAATATAAAATTTTTATTATGGATGGGTACTCATTTAGCTTCAGTAGGCGTTAATTCTACAGTTATAATATTACCAGGTAATTATACTAGAGTTGAACATAATTCAGTAAGTGGAAAAAGTTTTCTATGGCCTGATATGGAAATAATGTTTCAATTCTGGGAAAATGCTGTGGTAGATGTATGTTCAACAATAGATTATTTAGAACAACGAGGCACTTGGAAAAAAAATAATTGTATTGTAGGATACTGTTTAGGTGGTATGATAACATCAATAGTAGCAGCTCTAGATAAACGTGTAAATCAAGCTATATTTATGACCACTGGAGGGCATATGCCGAAGATAATCCATAAATCTAGTTCAACAAAATTCATTAGAGAACTATTTAAAAATGGATATAAGTCTAAGTACTATTTGGAAGATAAAAAAAGGCTATATGATATATATTCAAAACAAATTAGCATAGTTAGGCAAATGTCCTTTATGCAAATAACTAAAAGTCAATTCATACATCCATTGTTCAAAATAGATCCTTTAGCTTATGCACACTTACTTCAAAAGGATAAAGTTACTGTCATAGATGCATTACTAGATGAAACTATTCCTTTAACATCAAGAATTTCTCTTTATAGTGAGATGAAAGGTGCAAAGAGGTATATTATACCTGCAACACATGTGAGTTGGCTCCCTTTTGAAAGATTTTTAGCACAATACATTCTTTTCAAGGTTAATATTAATGATAAAAAAGCTAATAAGTTAGTTATTAAAAAGCAAAAGTTTAGATTTTAAAAAGAATTATGAATGTTATAGAGTGAATCGGAGCTAGGGGGATTTTTACGATGAACGTAGATATTATTAATCAGGTTTTAGTACTTTTTTTTATAATGCTTGTTGGATACTACGGGAAAAAAAGAAATATAATTAATGAAGAAATAAATAAAGGATTATCTCAGATATTATTAAGAATAACATTACCACTACTTATCATTTCATCTTTTAACTTTACATATTCAGATGAGTTGATAGGAAATATAATAATCGTTTTTTTTGTTTCTTTGATAATGCACTTGATGCTGATTGTTCTAGCAAAGGTGCTATTTCCAAAAGTTGAAAAAGATAAAAAAGCTGTTTTGAAATTTATAACGGTTTTTTCTAATTCAGGATTTATGGGTTTTCCAATTTTATTAAGTTTATATGGTAAAATTGCAGTACTTTATGGGTCAATATTTAATATAAATTTTAACTTGTTTATTTGGACTTATGGGCTTATGTTGTATACTGAAAAAAAAGATTTTAAGAATATAAAAAAAGTAATACTTAACCCTGGAATAGTATCAGTTGGTATTGGTATTTTAAGGGTATTATTATCAGTGCAATTTCCATCAGCTATACAAGGAACTCTAGAAATTGTGGGGAATATGACAACACCTATATCTATGATGATTATTGGAGTTATGTTTGCTGACGTAAAGTTAAAGGAAATTATTAGTGATTGGACTCTTTATTATGGTTCATTAATAAGATTAATAGTTGTACCTTTAATAATATTGTTAATTATGAAAAGATTACCTATAGATCCAATTATAATAAAAGTAATGATAATTATTGCAGCAATGCCAGCAGCAGCATTAGGTGCAATTTTCGCGGAAAGTACTGGAAGAGCACCAAAGTATGCATCAAAAGTAGTATTTGTAACAACATTATTCTCAATCATTACGATACCATTGTGGTTAAGTATTATATAAAAAATTGCAAAAAGATTTGCAATTTTTTTATTTGTAACAAATGTTACGGCTTATCTTACCAGTATCTAATATAATTACATTGTAAACAAAATTAAATAAGAAAATAAATAGCCTTTCAAGCTATTATTAAATGGAGGGAATATAAATGAGTATGTTTTGTTATCAATGTCAAGAAGCAGCAGGGTGCACAGGTTGTACAAAAGTAGGGGTTTGTGGTAAATCAGGTGATGTAGCTAATCTTCAAGATTTATTAATCTATACATTAAAAGGCATTGCAATATATAACCAAGAAGCTAGAAAAGTAGATTTAAATGAAGAATACACTAACAGATTTATAACAGAAAGTTTATTTGCAACAATAACTAATGCTAATTTTGATAGAAATGATTTTGTTCCTAGAATAGAAGAAGCTTTAAAATTAAGAGAAAATATTAAAGCTAAATTAGTAGTTGCAGGAGTTACAGTAGATGGAATCACACATGATTCAGCTTTATGGAGTGGAGATGATTCAGAATTTGATGCTAAAGCTGCAACAGTTGGTGTTTTAGCTACTGAAAATGAAGATGTGAGATCATTGAGAGAATTATTAACATATGGATTAAAAGGATTAGCAGCGTATGCTAAGCACGCTTATGTATTAGGAAACAAAGATGAAGGTATTTTTGCATTCACTGAAAAAGCTTTAGTATCCACAACTAAAGAATTAGCTGTGGATGAAATGGTTGGATTAGTTTTAGAATGTGGAAAATATGGT
The DNA here is from genome assembly GCF_050402865.1 of Clostridium sediminicola. Lineage (NCBI taxonomy): Bacteria > Bacillati > Bacillota > Clostridia > Eubacteriales > Clostridiaceae > Clostridium > Clostridium sediminicola. Next base: position 97,604 of record NZ_BAABMF010000017.1, on the reverse strand, counting down.
GTTGATGGAATGGCATTACTAGATGCAGCTAATACAGGAGCATATGGAAATCCAGAAATAACTAAAGTAAATATAGGTGTTGGAACTAACCCTGGTATATTAATTAGTGGACATGATTTAAAAGATTTAGAAGAGCTATTAGAGCAAACTCAAGGTACTGGAGTAGATGTTTACACTCACTCAGAAATGTTACCAGCTCACTATTATCCAGCATTCAAGAAATATGATAATTTTGTAGGTAACTATGGAAATGCATGGTGGAAGCAAAAGGAAGAGTTTGAAAGCTTTAATGGACCAATATTAATGACTACAAACTGTATCGTTAAACCAAAAGATAGTTATAAAGATAGAATTTTTACAACTGGTGTTGTAGGATTTGAAGGTGTTAAACATATTGAAAATAGAGTTGAAGGTGGAACAAAAGATTTTTCGGAAATCATTGAACTAGCTAAAACTTGTAAAGCACCTGTTGAAATAGAAAAGGGTGAAATTGTTGGTGGATTCGCCCATAATCAAGTATTAGCATTAGCTGATAAAGTTGTTGAAGCAGTTAAAGCGGGAGCTATCAAACAATTCTTCGTAATGGCTGGGTGTGATGGAAGAGCTAAGAGTAGAAATTACTATACAGATTTTGCAAAAGCACTTCCAAAAGATACTGTAATCTTAACTGCAGGTTGTGCAAAATATAAGTACAACAAATTAGATTTAGGTGATATCGGTGGAATCCCAAGAGTTCTTGATGCGGGACAATGTAACGACTCTTACTCATTAGCAGTTATTGCTATGAAATTACAAGAAGTATTTGGTTTAGATGACATCAATGAGTTGCCAATATCTTACAATATTGCGTGGTATGAGCAAAAAGCTGTTATCGTATTATTAGCGTTGTTACACCTTGGAGTTAAGAATATTCACTTAGGACCAACATTACCTGCATTCTTATCACCAAATGTAGTTAATGTATTAGTAGAAAACTTTGGAATCGGTGGAATTTCAAATGTTGAAGATGATATGAAAATGTTCTTAGGATAATATTAAATTAATTCACAATTAAGGAAACCTTTCGTAAGCGAAAGCTAAAAATTATATAAAAGATAAAAGAACTAAGTTCTCGAAACTTAGTTCTTTATTTATTTACTTTTGTTAAGCAAAAGGACCTTATTCCTGTTAAAAAAGCTAACTGAGGCTTAATTAAAGATTTTCTGAAAGAGAATCATGCTAAGAGTCGGCTTAAGAATTAGTAGAAGTTATTCTTCAACGATCTCTTTCCTAATTTATTAACAGGTCTTCTAAATCGTCAATTGAATTAATTGTGATAGTGTTTTTATCAAAGGCTATATAACCTTCCTCTCTCATCTTAATAAGTTCTCTAGAAAGTGAAGGTCTTGTAATTCCAAAGTGTTCGGCTAGCTCTTTCTTAGATATTCTTAATTCTATTACAGGATTTTGATGCACTTCATATTCTTCTAAAAGAAAGCTTACTATTTTTCCACGAATAGTCTCATAAGATAGATTTTTAAGTTTATTACTAAGTATAAGAATTTTATTGGATAATGTTGACATAAATTCACTTAAAAACTCATCATGTTCTTTGCATAGTTTAATAATATCAGTTTTAGAGATAAATAAAACTTTTGAATCAGTGGTAGATACTACTGCTGAAGGATAAACATGTTTACTTGAGAATATAATTACTTCACCAAAAACTCCCCCCTCATGCAATCTATTAATAGCTACCGTTTTCCCAGAAGGAAAACATTTTTGAACCTCTACAGAACCGTTGATTACTATACCTATACCACCGATAGGATCTCCCTCCATTGCAATATATTGATTCTTATTATATTGTTCAATTTTATAATTAAGGCCAGAAATTATACCCTCTAGTTCTTCATTTTGAAATTCTTCGAATAAAGAGCATTTAGTTAATGCTTCAATAAAGTTTTTCATAAACCCTTAACTCCCTTCGCTTTCAATACATAATTTATAGTGCACAGTGTACGGTAATGAATGATTTTCTACGAAAATATTTGAATTAACAAAAGATAAAAGACTTAACGAACTTATCATCTTCCATGATAAGGAGTGATTAATTATGTTTCGTTAAAGAGTTTTTTATTTTAATGTAAAGCTTTCGTGCCAACGAAAGGTATCCATAACTGTGCACTGTGAACTGAGGATTGTGTACTGAAATAAAATGCGAGTATTTTTTCGCATTTTATTTCTATTGTATCATATGTTACGTATTATTTTCTTTGATTTTATTATAATAAAATCATAAGGTTAGTTCAACAAATAAGATAATGACAAAAGTTAAATATAAATTAAATTGAAATTAGGAGGAAAATTAAATGAAAAGAAAGATTATAAGTATAGATGAGAGTAAATGTAATGGATGTGGATTGTGCGCAAAAGCATGTCATGAAGGTGCAATTGAAATGATTAATGGAAAAGCTAAATTAGTCAAAGATGATTATTGTGATGGTTTAGGAGATTGTTTACCATCATGTCCTACAGATGCTATTAAAATTATTGAAAGAGAAGCTGCTGCTTTTGATGAAGAAGCTGTAAAAATAAGAATGGAAGAAATGAAAAATATTAAACAAAAAGAAGATGATAATTCTGAAGACTGTGGATGTGGATGTCCAGGAGAGACACTGCAAGTATTTAATAGAGATGTAAAAGAAGTAAAACCCAATATCGCAGTTGCAGAAAAGAAAAAAGGAACAGGTTCAAATTCTGAATTGAGACAGTGGCCAGTTCAATTAAATTTAGTAAATACAAGAGCTCCATACTTTGAAAATGCAGATTTATTAATTGCTGCGGACTGTACAGCCTACGCTTATGGTGATTTTCATAAAGATTTTATCAAAAATCATGTTACAGTAATAGGGTGTCCAAAGCTTGACGATAATAAGCATTATGAAGATAAATTAATGGAATTACTCCAACTTAATGATATAAATAGCATAACTGTAGTCAGAATGTCAGTTCCATGCTGTTCGGGTATTGTATCATCTGTTAAGAATGCAATGCTTAGATCAGGAAAGATTGTTAATTATAAAGAAGTTACTATAAATTCAGACGGAACTATTAAATAACACATTATTTTAATTAAAAAAAATTTTTTGCATAACAAAATAAATAAAAAACCTTGTGAATATCACAAGGTTTTTTTAGGAGAGATTGATTAATTAACTACTGCTAACACTCTTTAATGATAACTAAAAAAAATGAAATAAATATGTTAAAAGTGTAAAGGTTCTATTAACATTCAGAATATTTATCTATTTATTTGTAGGGAAGGATTCTATTTTTAATGAATATATACAAGAGTATTATATGGAGGTACAATATTGTAAAGCCACTTTGAATCATCTAAAGATAATCTAATGCATCCATGGCTCGCTTTCTTTCCTAATTTGGAAGCTTCACTTGATATAATTTTTTTGTTTTCATCTACTGGGACACTGTGGAAAAGATATAAATTATTCAAGAAATTTATCCAATAAAAACCTCCTTGAGAATATTTTTTACTGAAGAAATAATAACCCTTTCCATTTGTATAAAAGTAACCAAGAGGTGTAGGTTTTGAATTAATCCCTGTTGAACAGGTCATGGTTCTAATTAATTCATTATTTTTATAGATATAAACTTGTTGATAGGGAATACAAACCTCAATTTTATAAGAATTAGAAGATTTATTATTTAAAAAATCATATCTTTCGCTAATAACTTTTTTCTTTAGTGTTAAAACTTTTTTTTCTATATCATATTTTTCTCTATAGTCTTGTATTAGATTTTTTATCTCAAGAGAATCTTTATCTAATAGTAAAATATTATTCAAAGTTAATATGGCTTCTTTATAATTTTCTTCAGAAGTATAATTTTTAGCTTTATTTAATTCTTTATTTATATAACTAATCTCACACTTCTGAACAAATGTTGATATTGATTTTTCATCATAATTTGTTTTTTTAAAAGTATCTAGTGCTTTTAAATATTTTTTGTCCTTCATTAATTCTATTGCTGTTGTATATACCTTTTTTGATTTTTCTAGTCTGATAGCCTCTTCTAATTTATCATCTATAGGTTTTGAGCTATCGTAGGATAAATAAAGCGTATAGATATCAATAGCTTTTTCGTAATTTCCGCTAACCATTGCTTTATCAGCTTTTATTAATAGAAAATTCATCTTTATTTTAGTATTAATGATATAGGTTGAAAATCCTATAGTGAATGATATTAATACAAGCAAAAATAATTTTATTTTCTTATTTTTAGATTCTTTAGTATTATTAAAAATCATCCAGTCACTCCTTTAAATTAACTACATAATCAAATCATGATACAAAATTAATTTATAAAAAAATATATATCTAATTTCGCTTTAACTTACTTTTTATAGCATACCCACAATTATAGGGATAAATGTAAAAAAATATACAAAAACATACAAAAATTAATTTATTGAAATATAATGTAATTTAAAGAGTGAGAAAACAAAAAATAAAAAAATCATTTGAAATTCAAATGATTTTATTGAGATGTGTTTTTTAATGCAGTTATTTGGTCTTTTAGGGTTTGAATGGATTCATTTATTTCATCTATGTTTACACATAAATCTGCCACTGAGTTATCTATGGCTGAACCATATTTATAATTTTCATAAGTTATTTTACCGATTTCTTTATAAAGTGTAGAAATTTTGCTTTCCTCTGATGAAATTTTTAAAGAGAGCTTTGATGATTCTAATAATTCTCCAGATTTATCTGCTACTTTTTTAGAATTTTCCTTTGCTGATTTTGCCACTACAGAAGCTGTTTCAGAAGCAGATTTTTTTAGTTTATTGAAAGTGTTTTTAAAATCCATGGTTTTCCTCCAATTCTATTTTATATTTTGATTATAGCATATCTATATATTATATATGGATTTTTATTAGAAAATGAGAGATATTTATAAATTGCGAAACAAGTTCGAAATTTATAGTGACAAGTTACAAGTGATGGATACCTTTCGTAAACGAAAGCTTTTAATTTAAAGAAAATATAAAAAGAATCTTTTGCGTGTCAAATAAAAAAGAGTGCACAAAATATATGAATATTTCGTGCACTCTTTGATACTAAAGTATTAATAATCTAAAAGATTCTTTTTATAGTCAGCATAAGATGCTCTTAATTCTTCCATTTTCGAATCCATTTCGATTTGTAAATCTGATACAGTAGAGTAATCACCAGATTCAGTAGCTGTTACTATTTTAGTGAATAAAGATTTTTGGGATAAAGTATCTTTCATTAATTCCATTCTTAATGAATTTACTTTTTGCCAGTTAGCTTCATCTACTTCACAATTATCTAAGCATTCAATTTTCTTGAATTTTCTTATTTGTTTTGCATATGAAGGAATAATTCTTCCAGTAAGTTCAACTATCCATCTAGTTTCAACACCTTCTTTGAAAGAGTTGATTAGTTTATCTGTAAATACATCTCCAGCTTTTAACATTGCAGATTTTTCAGGATGTTTTTCAAAACCAAGTAAGTTTTCGTAAACTGTAGATGGAGCTTTTCCAAATAATCTGTTTCTTTCTTCTTCTGTATAATCTTCGAATACGTCTTCTTCACTTCTATAAGCTCTATCTTTTGAAAGATAAGTTCCAACTTCTTTTCCATCTTCCTTTGAAAGCTCTGCTAATAAATCAGCTTCTGATTTATTATTTGATACTGCATAAGTTATACCATCGTTACAAGCCATAAATAATACAGCTAATGTAAGCCAAGTGTTTGTATGAGGATTTGGTGCTCTTAATTCAAATCTTGTAGCATAAGGGTTATTCAAATCTCTTATTACACCTATTAAAATAGTCCTGTTTCTTGAAGGAATATCTACTGAGTTTCCAAGTGATGTAACTATACAGACAGGAGCTTCAAATCCAGGCTTTAATCTTCTCATAGAATCATTTGTAGCTGATACAAATGGATTAATAACTTCATAATTGTTTAAAATTCCCATTACTGATGCGTACCCATAAAGACTTAAAAATTGGTTTTCATCAGTTGAAGTGAATATGTTGATTCTTTTCCCGTTTTTCAATACTAAAGCAAAGCTTAAATGAGTGTGTTCACCGTTACCAGCAACACCAGTTATTGGTTTAGCTAGGAAGGAAACATCTAATCCATGTCTTCTAAAAGTTTGTCTTGTAATGATTCTAACCCACAATTCATTATCTGCAGCTTGAACTGCATCTGCATATTTCCAATCTATCTCCAATTGTTCCATTATATGAGATAAATCTCCACCTTCAGTTAATTTGGCTTTTACACCCCCAACTTCTTTATGACCCATCTCTGATTCTAAACCATATTTATCCATAAGTAGTAATGTTTCTTCTAATGCAGATCTTACATTTCCTTTAGTTCTAGTCCAATATTGTTCTTGAAGAACTTGAGAAGTAGAAAGTTGTTCAACATGAGCTTTTTCTTGAGGTGTTTTTACCCAAAATTCTAGCTCTGTAGCAGCAGTGGCAGCTACTTTTTCGATATCATCAATAATTATTCCGTATGGTTCTAATAATTCAGGCTTTGCTGTGAACATTTCCATCAAATTCTTTTCAACAAAATCAATAGATTTTTTAAGAGTTGCTCTAGAATCGACAGCTACACCATCATGAATTAAGAAACATGGTATTCTTAATGTACCAATAGGCTTATCTGTTTCTTCGTCAATAACATCATAGTCGTAATCTACAAACCAGTTAACATCTAAATCACATATCATGTCAACTTTAGCATTATTAAGAGATGCTATTCCTGGAAGCACAACTGAAGAACCGTCAGTTTGCACTGCACCTTTTAAGAAAGTTTCAATATCGTCTAAAAGTACTTTTACAGGAATTTTTTCGTCAGTATCGTTACCAGCTAAGTCAATACCTATTATTGATACAAATTTTATTTCCGGATGTGCAGTAAGTATTTCTCTGATAGCCTCAACTGAGTGTTGGTCTTTTGTAATTGTAAATACTAAATTTTTAAACATAATGCTCCTCCTCACTTGAAATTTTAAGTTTATATTAAGATTTATTATTTACGTAATTAACATTTAAAATAACTATAAATTAATAATTATATAAAAAGTCTATAATAATATTGATGAATTGTCAATAAAAAACTATGAATTTTATTAATAAAACAAATGTAAAGGTTTAATGCGTTGTATATTTAATTAACTTGAACAAAATTATCATATTATCAATATTTAGGTTGATTAATTAAAGATTTGTATATCAACAATATACTAGATTATAAAGTATATTATATCTTAAAACAATGTTTTTAATGAAATTGTTAATAAAGATTTATCAATAGTATAAAATTAATAAATCTAGTGGTAATGATTAATTTGTTAAAGTATAATTTAATATAGATTAATCATTATAAGTTAGTGAAATAATGATAACTGACTTAATTCGCATTAGAAATACAATGTGAACTAAATTAGTTAAGAGTTAAAAGTTAAGAGTGCATAGTTAAGGGTGATTTTCTTGCAGAAAATCTTTAACTAAGCCTTTGTTAGCTATGCTAACGGGAAATCTGATCTTTTGCTATGCAAAAGGAAGTTATTTTATCTTTTGTAAAATTAAAAGCTTTCGCTTGCGAAAGGTGTCATGAACTCTTAACTTTTAACTCTTAACTTTTAACTATAAATTGCGAAGCACTTTTCTTCGCAATTTATAAATATTGAATATTTCTTTTTACAGGGAGGTGAAAATCACTTTGAAAAATTCAAAGTGGTTAATAATGAAGCGTAGACCTATAGGATTTTTTGATTCAGGAGTAGGGGGTATTAGTGTTTTAAAAGAAGCGGTAAAATTACTTCCTAATGAAGAGTATATATATTTTGGTGATTCTAAAAATGCACCATATGGTACAAAAATAAAAGATGAAGTCAAAGAGTTGTCTTTTAGAGCAGTAGAGTTCTTGATGGAAAAGAACGCAAAAGCAATAGTAATTGCTTGTAATACGGCGACGAGTGCGGCTATAGAAGAACTAAGAGTAAAATATAGCACTATTCCAATAATAGGGATAGAACCAGCTTTAAAACCTGCTGTTGAGCTTAAAGAAGGTGGCAATATTGTTATTATGGCAACACCAATGACTCTAGCAGAGGCAAAATTTAATAGATTAGTTAAAAAACATGAAGATATAGCTAGTATTAATCCTCTTCCATGTTCTGGATTAGTAGAATTTATAGAAAGAGGAATAATAAGTGGAGAAGAGTTAAATGGTTATCTTAGAAGAAGGTTAGAGGTTTATAAAAATATAAAGATATCATCTATTGTACTTGGGTGTACACATTATCCATTTATTAAAGAAGAGCTAAGAAAAATAGTTGGAGAAAAAATAGCTATTATTGATGGAAGTGAAGGTACTGTTAAACAATTAAAAAGACAATTGCATGAAAAAAATCTATTAAATGATAGTAAAGAAAAAGGAAATGTAAAAATTTATAACTCTTCTGAAGATAATAATTTGATAAAAATAAGTAAAAAACTTTTAACACTTTAGGAGAGAAAAATATGATTATAGGTACAGCAATTATAAAATTATCAACACCATGGTGTCATTCGCTAAAAGAAAAAAGAATGGTTGTAAAGAGTTTAATTAATAAGATAAAACATAAATTTAATATATCTATTGCGGAAGTAGAAGCACAGGATTTTCATCAAACAATAGTATTAGGAATTGCTTGTGTTTCCAATTCTACCAGACATGCAAATAGTGAAATACAAAATGTAGTTGACTTTATTGAAAACAATACTGAAGCAAATTTAGAAAATATAAATGTAGAGATTTTATAACATAAATCTTTCACTCATATCACTTTATAAGAATAAATTAGTAGTAGGTGATTAAACTGATTAGAAGTTTATGATGTAATTTTTTATATCATCATAGAAACTTTAAAAATCACAAAACTTCTGAAATAAGGTGGTAAAAGTGAAAGGTTTTTTGTTTGAAAAAGAGGAAACATTGAAAGAACAACAAGAAAATGTGATTTTTACTAAAAAACTTTATAGGAATATAAATACTATTAAATTAATAAACCCAAATATGAGTGATAATATATTGATTTTTGATGAATTTGTTTTTAAAACTACTAATAATACAGAAGTAAATATTTATCTAGATGAAACTAAAGAAAATCATTATCAAGATGATATAATTATTAAAAAATACATGTATATGGACAAAGTAGATGCTTTAAATATTAGAAATCTAGAAGTAGGAAATAAAGAGTTGCATGTACTAAAAAATGAACAATTAATTTTATTGCCAGGAGGGGAAATAATTATCCAAACAAAGGAGCTCGTTGGAGAAATGTTTATTTCCATAAAATGGTTGAAAGAAAGCTTGATGCGAAGATGATTAATATTATTTACGGTTATGTAAACGATGAAGAAAAGTTCAGGAAAGATGATTATATAGAGAAAGTTATAAATGAACATGATACTTATCAAAATGTAGTTTTCTGTGATGGAAAATATTACATGGATTACTATAAAGCGATTATTAATCCATTAATCAAGTTTCAGTTTGGATTCTTTGCATATAATGGCATAAAAATGTATAATATAAAGGGGTAATTGCAATTAGTGCAATTGCCTTTAATTAGTTCACAGTGAATGGGTGTATTAGTATTTATTTTTACATAGTAAAATTTATATTTACTGACAACTGTCCACTGTCAACTATCAACTAAAAATAAGCGGAGGTATTTTTATGAATCCAGTAGTTACTTTTAAAATGCAAGATGGCGGAGTTATGAAAGCTGAATTATATCCAGAAGTTGCTCCTAATACAGTTAAAAATTTTATTAGCATTATAGAAAAGGGAGGGTATGATGGAGTTATTTTTCATAGAGTAATTCCAGGTTTTATGATTCAAGGCGGAGACCCAGACGGAACAGGCATGGGTGGTCCAGGATACTCAATTAAAGGTGAATTTACATCTAACGGTTTCAAAAACGATTTAAAACATTCAAAAGGAGTCCTTTCTATGGCGAGAACTGGAATTCCAGATTCTGCTGGAAGTCAATTCTTTGTAATGGTAGCAGATTCACCACACTTAGATGGGCAATATGCATCTTTCGGTAAAATAATTGAAGGAATGGATGTAGCTGATAAGATTGTAAGTACTAAAACTGATTTTAGAGATAAACCTTACGAAGATCAAGTAATGGAAAAAGTTACAGTTGATACTTTTGGTGTTACATATGAAGAGCCAGAAATAATATAGAGCATATAGAAAAATGAGCTATTCGGGGGTAGTAACGTGAGTAGAGTAGGCGATAAAATAAGAAATGCTAGACTCAAGGCAAAAATGAGTGAAAAGCAATTAGGAAAAAAGATAGGTGCGAACGAGAAGTTTATAAAAGACGTAGAAGCAGGAAGAAAGATTATAAACGATAGAGTAATGGATAGAATTTCAAAAGTTCTAGGTTCGGATTTGAATGATGTTACAATGAATTTTGAAGAACAGGCTATAAAAGAGGAAAAACAAAATAAAGTTCAGAAGAAACAGTTAGAAAAGGTTAATGAAGTATGGGATGATGCATTTGGCTCCGTATTAAAGACTGTTCCTGTTTATGGTTATGATTTGAATAAATCTATTGGTAAAAGACAGCTACCAGTTGTATCTAATAAAATCGAAGGTTTTGGGAAAGATAAGGTGTTGTTTTTAAAGATTGATGATGATGATTTGATTGGTTCTAGGATTGCAAAAGGTGATATTGCTTTCTGTAATATAACAAGCGAAATAGTTAACAATGGAATATATCTTATTGAAAGAAATGATGTAAGGGTAATAAGACAAATAAAAAAATTAGACAGTCAAAAGATTCTTTTAATTAGCAATGGAGGTAGACTAAATACTGAAACTGTTATTGCAAAAGATATAAAGATTTTAGTAAGACTACATAAAGTAGAAATAAATTTATAAACTTTCACAAATAAAAAATTAGCGTAGGGCAAAAGCCTTATGCTAATTTTTTTGTGTATTTTTATTTTTCTATAGATATTTCAGTTCAATAGTTTATTTATACATGTACCATAACTCGTTAGTAACCGAGATTTTGGTACATGTATAAATAAAATTTCACGGTAGAATCTATATATCATATTATGTAATGGGAGATAAACAGCTACATAAGTTTATCTATAACAAGTTTCAGAGGTGTATATTTGGAAAAAATTGATGGTATTTTAAATTTGTTAAAAAACGTACCACCAGCAGTTTTAAATAAAATTGCTGAGTACTCAAATAATGATGAAATAATCAAGGGAAAAATTGAGTTGGTTTCTTTGACAGGCGGAAACACTGGAATTGTAATGAAAAAGATCAAAGATATAGGAGGTATATATCAAGACTTAGGTTTTGGGTTTGGCATTATTACAATAGATTTTAAAGATTTAGATAAAATTACAGCTATAAATGAGATTCAGTATTTAGAATTACCAAAAACATTATTTACTTCAAATTTTGCCAGTAATCGAGAAATATGTGCAGTTTCAGTGTGGAATTTATATGAACTTTCTGGTAAGGACGTTTTGGTGGGATTTATTGATTCTGGAATAGACTATACACATCCGGCTTTTATGGATAATGAAGGTGGAACAAGAATCGAATATATCTATGATCTTTCACAAGGGGGTAAAGTTTGGAATAAAACTGAAATAAATAACGCCATAAAATCACCAAACCCGTTTGAAATAGTATCTCAAAGAGATATTAATGGTCATGGAACTCATGTAGCAGGGATAGTTTGCGCAGGTGGTATGATAAATAAAGTAAATTATGGAACGGCTTATGAATCTAGCATTGCTATGGTTAAAATGACTGGTAGTGGTAAAGTTAGCTTTGCTAAAAGTACTCAACTTATGCGTGGAATTAAATTTCTTATTGAGAAAAGCAAAATTCTAAGTCAACCATTAGTAATTAATCTAAGTTTCAGTACAAATGATGGTGCTCATAATGGAAGTAGTTTACTTGAAAAGTATATTTCAACAGTCTGTAGTCTAGAGAAACTTAGTTTTGTTATAGCTGCTGGTAATGAAGGCGATAGAGCGCATCATGTAGGGGGATTTTTAAGAGAATCTAATACAGTATTTTTTGTGATGGCTAGTGATGAGAGAACATTATTATTACAATTTTATAAGAGTTTTTTAGACGATATAAGTATACAGATTAAAAATCCTAAGGGGATTATCACATCAAAGATAAATATTAGTAGAACATATATTGAAGGTAATTTAGGGGATGATGGGTATTTTATATATAATAGCGGCCCTAAACCTTTTGATATTAATGGAGAGACTTTAATAAGTTTTGTTGCTAGGGATACTTACTTAACTGCTGGTACATGGGAAATTACAATTTTTAACGAAGGCAAAACATTTGGAGGATTTGATATATGGATGCCAATTTCAGAGGGATTGAATCCTCAGACTAAGTTTCTCAAGCCAGATCCATATAATACACTGGGTATTCCTGCTACGGTAAGAAATGTTATTTCAGTAGGAAGTTATAATTACAATTCTAATTCACTATCTAGTTTTTCAGGAAGAGGAAAACTTATTGATCAAAAACCTGATGTTATGGCTCCTGGTGAAAATATTGAAGCTCCGATTCCAGATGGTTTTTATGATTCACTTTCAGGTACATCAATGGCGGCACCTCATGGAGCAGGAGCAGCGGCTCTTTTAATGGAATGGGGTATTGTTAAAGAAAATGACCCGTTTATGTATGGGGATAGATTAAAATATTTTTTGTTAAAAGGAGCTATAAGGGATAGAAAAGATGTAAAATATCCAGGACCATTATGGGGCTATGGAAAGTTATGCGTAAAGGGAGGTTTAGACTTGGCTAATCAAAGTAGGATTAAGAGTAAAAAAAAGAGACAAATTAATAAGGATTTTCATGAGTACTTTTTTGGTGAACAATACGGCAATTATATAATTGAATATGAAGGAGATATTTATAAGGTATTTGAAAATATAGATTTTGGAGCAGTATTCAAACTGGATGAAAGATATGCAGTAGCACTTGTAGAAAATTCAAAAGCCTTTGAATTTTTTGTAACTACTAAAGAAATAGTTTACATTGAAGAGCCATCTATTTTCACTTTGTCTCAAATAAGTCCTGTAGATGCTGCTAATATTACAAAATTTCATGATAATCCTGTTTTCCCATTAAGAGGACAGGGGGTAGTTGTGGGTATTGTAGATACAGGAATTGATTATCTAAATGAGGAATTTATCTATGAAGATGATACTACAAGAATAATAAATATTTGGGACCAAAGTATTGAAGGAAAAGGATCTTCTACAGTATTTGGTGTAGGAAAAGAATATTCAAGAGATGAAATAAATAGAGCTATAAGTGCAAAAAAAAATGGGGAAGATCCATATACTATAGTTGATACAAAAGATAATAATGGACACGGTACTGTAATGGCCGGGATTGTTGGAGCAAGAGGAAAAAATCCGGAAATTATTGGAGCTGCTCCAGATAGCGAATTTTTAATTGTAAAAATGAGAGGTGCGAAAAAGAATATATTGGAGAGTGAGGCTGTTTCAAATTCTCAAGTGGAAACATTTTGTAGTTCAGAAATTGTTTTAGGTATAAAGTATTTATACAATAAAGCAAGAGAGCTTAGAAAGCCGCTCGTTATCCTGCTTCCAATGGAAACTAACAAAGGATCTCATGATGGTAACTCAATAATTGAAAGATATATTGATGAAATCTCAAAAGTAAGAGGTTTGGCTGTTGTTACAGGTGGAGGAAATGAAGGAGAAGGCGATATACATGCATCTGGGAGAATAGGGAGAACTGGAGAGGAACAGATTATAGAACTGAAAGTGGACCCGATGCAGCGAGATTTAAAATTTCAAATATGGTGTAAGAAACCAGACAAAGTTTCAATAGGTATAATATCACCATCAGGAGAAGTGATTGATAAAATTCCTGCTAAATTAAACGAAAAAGAAATAATTAAATTAGTATATGAAGGCAGTATTATAACTGTTGATTATTCTCTTCCAGAAGAAATAACAGGAGATGAAAAAATAACAATCAAAATAAATAATATAAGAGCAGGAATATGGAAATTTAAATTATTTGGTGATTACATTGTTAATGGAAGATATGATGCTTGGATACCTCAAAGAGATCTGTTAAAAGATGAAACGAGATTTTTAAATCCTTCTCAAAATATAACAATTACGATTCCTTCTACTAGTGAGAGGGTGATTTCAGCGGCCTACTATGACCAAAATACAGAGACAGTTGTATCTGTATCAGGAAGGGGATTTACTAGAGAAGGGCTGGTTAAGCCTGAAATAGCAGCAGGAGGAGTTAATGCAAAAACTACATCTAATACAGGAGGAATAACTTTGATAACAGGTAGCAGTGTTGCAGCAGCAGTTACTGCTGGAGCATGCGCATTACTATTAGAATGGGGAATTGTAAATGATAATGACCCTACAATGTATTCAACCAAGATAAAAACTTATCTAATTAGAGGAGCAGCTCAGCGTAAGAGTGATATTTATCCAAATAGATTTTGGGGTTATGGGTTACTAGATATGAAAGGAGTTTTTGAATTAATCAAATAAAAAATTAACAGTCAAAAATCTCATTGAATATACTAGGAGACTTTTGTGGCATTATGCGAATATTTCTCATAGTATAAATGGTAAGGAATCATTAAAAATGTTTTTTTATTCAATTTCAAACTAATAACATAAAGGAGTAAAATATGCCACAAGGAAGACTTCAAATAAAAGCGCTTAAGGGCGAGTCTTATGTGCCAATTGAGGGAGCCAATATTACTATTATTCAAGATAAATTAGCTAGTAGGCAGGTTGAGAAAACTGCTAATACAGATTCTTCAGGTGCGACACAAGAATTTGAACTAGTTACTCCTTCAATAGATAATTCAATGAAACCTTCTGATAAGTTACCTTATAGTTTATGCGACATAAAAGTTGAAGCAAAAGATTATGTGCCTTTAATAGTTAAAGGGTGTCAAATATATCCTAATGTATTGGCAGTTCAAGAGTGTAAACTAGTACCATCTAGCGGTGCTAGAGAAATAAAAGAGACAGAAATAGTAAATATTCAACCAAATAAATTAGTAGGCAATTATCCTCCTAAAATTCCAGAAGATCCAAATAAAAAATTACCAGAACCAACAGGAGGAGTAGTATTACCAAAACCTGTTGTACCAGGTTTAATAGTTGTTCATGCAGGTGGTCCAAATGATCCTTCAGCGCCAAATTATACAGTAGCATTTAAAGACTATATAAAAAATGTGGCATCTTGTGAGATTTTTGCTACATGGCCAGAAAGCACGATAAGAGCTAATATATATTGCATTCTTTCATTTACATTAAACAGAATTTATACTGAGTGGTATAGAGGAAAAGGAAAGACTTTCGACATAACTAGTTCTACAGCCTTTGATCATGCATTCTCTTATGGAAGGAATATTTATTCAAATATTAGTAGAATAGTAGATGATATCTTTTCGACATACTTAAAAAGACCAGGTAGAAAACAACCTCTATTAACTCAATATTGCGATGGACAAAAGGTTAAATGTCCTGGATGGCTTACTCAATGGGGAAGTAAGTATTTAGGTGATGATGGAAAAGTTCCTTATGAAATACTTACGTATTTTTATGGTCCTAATTTAGAATTCACAAGAGCTGAAGTAGTAAAAGGAATTCCGATGTCTTATCCAGGATATATATTGAAATTAGGTTCAAGCGGACCACCTGTAAGAACAATTCAAAAATATTTGAACAGAATATCAGTGGACTACCCAGCAATTCCTAAGCAAATAGTAGATGGAGTTTATGGTCAAAAGACCAAAGATGCAGTTAAAACTTTTCAAAGTATATTCTATTTGCCACAGACGGGAGTTGTAAATTATCCTACTTGGTATAAAATTTCAGATATATATGTAGCAGTTACTAAGATTGCAGAATTACAAAGCAGAAGCAATAAGAAAATTGTGCACCATAGGAACAAAATAATTCAAGGTGTTTTCATGCCACCACCACCATATGCCAATACCTATGTGCCAACAATTTTATACCCTGAAAATTAGTTAAAAACTTGCAAAATTTATTGCAAGTTTTATTTTTAAAGTACTTTTTAAAATAATTTTAAAAACTTATTGAATAAGTTAAGTTAATGTGTTAATATTTGTGTATAGAACATCTAATGGAATAGAATAACGATGACTTAAATAGATTAGTTCAGAGTGAAGAGTTTCTGATCTTTTGCTATGCAAAAGGAAAGTTTTTGAATTTTATAAAATCAATAACAATATAAAATAAAGTCAATAAAAAGATGAGGAGTATTGAAAATGAGAGAATATTTTACTAATGTGCCTAAAATTAAATTTGAAGGTAGAGATTCGAAAAATTTATATGCATTTAAGTATTACAATCCAGATGAAGTTGTTGGCGATAAAACTATGAAAGAACATTTAAGATTTACAATGTCTTATTGGCATACGCTAACAGGTGGTGGAGCTGATCCATTTGGTGTTGCAACAATGTTAAGACCTTGGGATGATGCTCAGACTTCAATGGAAATGGCAAAACAAAGAATGGAAGCAGCTTTTGAATTAATGGATAAACTAGGAATCGAATATTTTGCATTCCACGACAGAGATATAGCACCAGAAGGTAAAACTCTAGCTGAATCAAATAAAATTCTTGATGAAATAGTAGATTATTGTGAAGAATTAATGAAAAAGTACAATAAAAAACTTTTATGGGGAACAGCTAATTTATTCTCTAATCCAAGATTTGTACATGGAGCTTCAACATCATGTAATGCGGATATATTTGCTTTTTCAGCAGCTCAAATTAAAAAAGCTATGGAAGTAACTAAAAGATTAGGCGGAAAAAACTATGTATTCTGGGGTGGCAGAGAAGGATATGAAACTCTATTAAACACAGATATGAAATTAGAACAAGATAATTTAGCAAGACTGTTACAAATGTCAGTAGATTATGCAAAAGAAATTGGATTTGAAGGACAATTTTTAATTGAGCCAAAGCCAAAAGAACCTACAAAACATCAATATGACTTTGATGTAGCTACAGTTATAGGATTCTTAAAAAATTACGGTTTAGATAAACATTTTAAAATTAATATAGAAGCAAACCATGCTACTCTAGCGCAACATACTTTTCAACATGAAGTACATTTAGCAAGAATTAATGGTATATTAGGTAGTCTAGATGTAAACCAAGGAGATCCAATGTTAGGTTGGGATACTGACCAGTTTCCTACAAATATTTATGATGCAGTTCTTGTTATGTATGAAGTATTAAAGAATGGAGGCATTCAACCAGGTGGTTTAAATTTTGATGCTAAAGTTAGAAGAGCATCTTTTGAACCTGAAGATTTATTCTTATCTTACATTGCAGGAATGGATACTTTTGCAAAAGGTTTAAAGATTGCTCAAAAACTTCTTGAAGGTGCAGAGTTAGAAAACTTTGTAAAAGAAAGATATTCAAGCTATACTCAAGGCATTGGAGCAAAAATCGTTGAAGGAAGCGTTGGATTTAAAGAATTAGAAGTATATGCTTTACAAAACACTAAAATAGTTAATAAATCTGGCAGACAAGAAATGCTAGAAGGCTTAGTAAATCAATACGTCTATAATGACTAACGTAGAATTTATTGGTATTGATAAGCAAACTATAATATAATGTAGGGGCAGATTCAATTTACAATTATGAATGCACAATGCTAAATTAATGATACTTTTTGATTTATGGAAAGCTTTTAATTAAATTATAAGCTAAATTGTGCATTGTGCCCTGTGAATTGTGCATTAAATAAGATAGTGGTGATAACGTGGTAATTTTAGATCAAAGTAAAATTAAAATTAATAATAAAAAAAGAGTAATAAAACTTTTGTCTCAAGAAAGAAGTCTTACTAAAAATAAAGTCGCTAAAATCTTGGATATAAGTATTCCAACTGTTACTACAATTGTAAATGAATTAATCGTAGAAGGAATATGTAAACAAGGAGGAACAGCTACTTCTACAGGGGGAAGAAAACCTGTAATAATAGAATTTTTGCCAGACTCAAGATATTCAATAGGAGTCGAGCTTAGAAAGAAATATGTAAAAGTTATACTTACTAATTTGGACAGTAAGATAATCTCTTATATAAAGAGTGATTTAAAGGTAATTGATGGAGACGTTATATTAGATAATATTAGAGAAAATATTGAAAAAATAGTTCGTGAATCTAAAGTTGATAAGAAAAAAGTTTTAGGCATTGGAATATCCCTTCCAGGCACAATAAATGAAAAGGAATTAAGGCTTGAGGTTGCTGCTAATTTTCATTTGAAAAATCTTGGATTTATAGAGTTACAAGAGTTCTTTAATCTTCCAGTATATTTGGAAAATGAAGCGAATGCAGGAGCACTGGGAGAACTAGTTTTGGGAACTGCAAAAGCTTTGAAAAACTTCATATATATTTCTATTACAGAAGGTGTTGGTGGAGGACTTATAATTGATGGTAAAATATATAAGGGTAAAGATCATCGTGCTGGAGAAATAGGACATATGACTATTAATAAACATGGGAGACAGTGCAATTGTGGCAAAAAGGGTTGTTGGGAAACATATGCTTCTACAAGAGCATTGTTAAACACCTACAATAATGCTTTATGTGAAATTATCGATAGTAAACAAGCAGAACATAAAATTAGTATGGAAGAAATTGTTGATAGATATAATGATGAAGATAAAATGGCAATAAAAATCATTGGTGAATATATTGAAGATTTAGCATTAGGCATTCAAAATTTAATGTATATATTCAATCCAGATAATATTGTAATTGGTGGAGATATAAGTGAGTATAAAGAGAGTTTATTAAGAAAGATTAAAAAAAAGGTTTATGAGAATAATGAGTTCTATTCAGAAGAAGATGTGAGAATTCAGTTTTCTAAATTAAAAGGTGACTCTAATGTTATTGGAGCTTCAATATTACCAATTAACGAAGGGTTTGGATTTGGAAAAATATCTTAGCGAATGAATGTTTCAACTGTCAACTAAAAAGTGGGGTGTATAATATGAATTTTTTAGGTATAGATTTAGGTACTTCCTCAGTTAAAATTATAATTATGAATAAAGAAGGGAAAATTATTGATAGTCTTTCAAAAGAATATCCTGTTTATTACCCTAAAAGTGGGTGGGCTGAGCAAGAACCAACAGACTGGTGGAATGCAACTTTAGATGGAATAAAAGAATTAGTTTTAAATTCTGATGTAGATGGAAATTCTATTAAAGGCATAGGGTTTAGTGGTCAAATGCATGGACTAGTAATGTTGGATGAGGAAGGAAACTCATTGAGAACGGCGTTATTATGGTGCGATCAAAGAACAGGAGAAGAATGTGACTACTTAAATAATGAAATTGGAAGAGAAAAAATTTCTAAATATACAGGTAACATGGCATTAACAGGATTTACAGCTCCGAAAGTTTTATGGGTTAAAAAACACGAAAGAGAAATATTTGATAAGACAGCTCATATGTTATTACCAAAAGACTATATAAGCTATAAATTAACTGGTGAATTTTCTACTGATGTTTCAGATGCTTCAGGTACTTTGATGTTTGATGTTGAGAATAGAGCTTGGTCAAAAGAAATGATAGAAATACTTGGTATTGATGAAAAAGTCTTGCCGAAGATTTATGAATCTTGGGAAGTTACAGGGAAAATCACTAAAGAAGTAGCAGAGTATACTGGACTATCTATAGATACAGTTGTAGTTGGTGGAGCAGGTGACCAAGCAGCAGGTGCTATAGGTACTGGAACAGTAAATCCTGGAATTGTATCAGTTGCTTTAGGCACATCTGGTGTTGTATTTGCAAGTAGTGATAATTATTCTGTAGATGATAATAATAGATTACATTCTTTTTGTCACGCTAATGGTAAGTTTCATCAAATGGGAGTTATGTTATCAGCAGCATCAAGTTTAAAATGGTGGGTTGATAATGTAAATAAAGATGTTAATTTTGAAGGATATGATGATTTATTCTTAAAACTAATAGATGAAGCTGAAAAATCAGAAGTTGGTGGTAAAGGACTATTATTCTTGCCATATTTGATGGGAGAAAGAACTCCTCATAGTGACCCAGATGCTAGAGGAACTTTTATAGGAATGGGTATGACTCATGAAAGAGGAGATATGACTAGAGCTATACTTGAAGGAGTATGTTTTGGATTAAGAGATTCTCTTGAAATTTTAGAAGATCTAAACGTTCCAATAGAAGCTGTAAGAGTTAGTGGTGGTGGAGCTAAGAGTAAGCTTTGGAAGCAAATTCTTGCAGATGTATTCGATGTTAAGGTTCAAACTATTAACTCCAAAGAAGGGCCAGCTTACGGAGGAGCAATACTCGCTGCTGTAGGATGTGGGCTATATGAATCTGTAGATGAAGCTTGTGAAGCCTTAATAAAGGTTACGGAAACAGTTGAGCCTATTAAAGAAAATGTTGAGAAGTATAATGAATACTATAATGTATATAAAGATATGTATGGTATTTTGAAAGATAGTTTCAAGAAGATTACCAAACTTCAAAAATAATTCTTAATTCATAGTGCATGATTTTGAAAGCTTTTCTTTCAGAAAAGCTTGAGATTAATAAAAAAACTAATAAAGCCATAGTAGCAGTGAAAATTCATTGATCTATGGCCGTTTTGGTTGTATAGGAAAATATAAATTCTTTTGATGATTTAACAACGTTTTAGTGCAGCAATATCAATGCATTGCAGTTTTGCAAAATAATACCACTAATTTATATTTTCCATCCTTTAGTGAGTAGAAGAAGCATATATAGCGTAAAAGGCATCGTAACAAGCTTTAGAAATTCTTATTCATTTTCGTAATACGTGCGTTAAAAAAACTCATGTTTGAGTGATAACGAGTTTGAGTTTTTAGTACGTATTTAAGAAAATGAATTAGAATTTCTTAGTGAAGTGGAGCGCCTTTCTAGCTATATATGCATTTGTTCTTTAATATTTATCAGTTACTACTCCTAAAGAGGAAGCTTTAATGAAAGGAAGTTCTCTTAAGAACTTGAGATTTTCAGCATCGCCAGTAACAACTATTCCTTGTACCCTTATATCATCTTTAGTTAATTCTCCATCCTCACCGCTCATGATGTCGTAAATGTGAGTTATTTTGCCTTCTTTTAATGCTTCTATAAAATATTCTTCTGGATTTTTAATTTTTTCTCCATATTCATTTTGTGCTTTTATTCCATAGGCATCATCTTCGTAGCAAAAATTCACAAACTGTTCTACTTCGATTTTTTCTCCATTTGAATTCTCTTGAATATCAAAATAGTGTTTTTGACGGTCTTTGTTATCGTCATTTATAGAATCAACCCAATACCAAGTTAAGTTTATATCTTTCGGAATCATAGTATCAACTTCATTGATACTATAGGATTTATCAAATGATAGAGCTATTTCCATGAATTTATCATTGCCTACGTCTTCTAGCAGAGATAAATCATTTGAATATTTAGAACCATAATCTACATATGGATAATAGAATATCATTAATTTTTGGCCTATATTATTGTAACGAGGTAAGAAATTTAATTCTTCATTAGTCATTTCTGTATGCCTTACGAATGAACCTGTACCTTCAGTAAAGTTTTCATTAATCCAATTATATGTAATGCCATATTCGCCAGTAAATACACGCTTACCATTTATATATTTGAAAGTGTGATGTTGAGTTTCTCCACGAAAAGCATTTTTAAAAGTGGAAAACATTCCCGGAAATTTGTTTGGTGCCTGAACAGTATATTGATAATCTATTGTAGAAATATAATCATGTAGTCTAGTACCAATAATTTCATTTCCGATTGTAGTGATAGTAATTGCCAAAATAATTAATGTAGATAAACTTATAAGTATCATTTTCAATGTTGACAATCTCTTTGCTTTTTTTACAGCCTTTCTTATTTTATTATTTTTAGCATCCTCAAAAATTTTATCTAACTCTTCTTCTGATTCTATAAAAGTGTTATCATTATTATCTTTCATAATTTGATTCCTCCCATAATTTTTTGAATTTATTTCTAGCTCTATAAAGATAAGTTTTTATTTGGCTTTCTTTTAAACCTAAAAGCTTTGATATTTCTTTATAAGACAAATCCATATAATATTTTAATAATAATAAATTTTTGTAAGATGGTTTTAATAAATCTAATGTATCACCTATGTATTTTCCTAGTTCCTTGTTAAGTAAATGTTCAACGGTTAAAGTTTCTGTTGCAAATTTATTCAAGGTTTCGTTATCTAATTCTAGACCGTAGTTTTTATACTTTTTATTTTTGTTATATAGGCTATAATATTGGTTTATTGCCACTTTAAATAGCCAGGAAATAATTTTATCCCCATCTATAGAATCTATATAGATTATGGCTTTACACACTGTATCTTGAATAATATCTTCAGCATCCTCTTTAGTCGCGCCTAGCTTGATTAAATATTTAAAGATAATTTTTGTCTCGTTAATTAATATATTTTCTAGAGATTCATCTTTCATGTTTCACCACCCTTATTTTAGTTGACAGTTGACGGTGTACAGTTGACAGTATATGACGTCAACTGAATTCGGTTTTCATTTATATAACAATTCTATATGCTAAATGTATACACAATCTACTAAAATATTTTTATTCAATTCTCTTCATAATTGTATGAAACTAGTGAATAAATATCAAGAAAATAGCTGGCATTACTAATAATTATAAAAGTGAATAAATAGAAGTGAATTATTGCATTTTGATACTTGCAAAAACACACATTGTAGTATAAAATATATATAGGAAACAAAACAAACGTAAAAATTGAATACTCAAAACATGAAAGATTATTATTATAACTTGCAATGATACAAATGACATTAAATAATTATAAATAATAGTTTATTTTTTGTGTTAATTTAATTCTAAGTGTAATAATTTAATAAGGGGGATATATAAACATGAAATTAAGAAAGAGAAAACTTGCACTTTTTCTTGCATCTGTATTAGCTATGGGGATTTTAGCTACAGGTTGCGGTGCTAAAAGTGAAGGAACAGATGGAGAAAAGAAAACAGCAGGTAAAAAACAATTTTTAAACATAACAACAGGTGGTACAGGCGGTACATATTATCCAATTGGAGGAGCTATTGCTACAGCTTTAACTGAAAATGTTGAGAATTTAAAGGTTGATGCTCAAGCAGGAAATGCTTCAGTTGCCAACTGTAATTTAATAAGTACTCATGAAACAGAGTCAGCTTTAGTTCAAAATAACGTTGCATATTGGGCATATAACGGAAAAGGTTCTTTTGAAGGTAAAGCTGTTGAAAATCTTAGAGGGATAGCTTCGTTATATCCAGAAGCAATTCAATTAGTTGCTCTTAAAGATTCAGGAATAACTTCTATTGCAGATTTAAAAGGTAAAAAAGTTTGTGTTGGAGAACAAGGTAGTGGTGTTGATTTTGATGTAAGAAATGTATTGGAGATATATGGTTTAACTTATGATGATTTTGATGTTGATTATTTATCATTCTCAGAAGCATCACAAAAATTAAAAGATAAGCAAATAGATGCAGCTTTCTTAACAGCTGGTTTCCCAACTTCAAGTGTTATTGATGTTGCATTAGCTCGTGATGTAGTGATTGTTCCATTTGAAGAAGATAAACTTAGTGAATTAATAGAAAAATATCCATATTACGCTAAAGCTGTAATTCCATCTGGAACTTACCAAGGTGTAGATGAAGATGTAGTTACTGCAACTACAATGGCTATGTGGGTAGTTGATGAAGAAGTAGATGAAGATTTAGTATACAATATTACTAAAGCTTTATGGGAAAACGTAGATGTTGTTGAGAATGCTCATGAAAAAGGAAAAGCTGTAACATTAGATACTGCTTTAGAAGGTATGGGAATACCTCTACATCCAGGTGCGGAAAAGTTCTATAAAGAAAAAGGTTTAAAATAAAGAACTTAGCAGGGAGGACAGTCGAGTATTGCTTCAATACTCGACTTTATTATGGTAATGAGATATTTAAAATTAAAAATCACTTTATTTACGATAGTTTTTGTTTTAATACTAAGCTTAACATCTATAAAAATTAAGAGCTTTATCATAACTAAAAAATCAGAAGATAAAATAGTTTATGTGGACAAAATAAAAGATAACGAGAAGATAATATTTTCTTATATTCATTCTGTTTCAAAAACACCTATTAAAGAAATCTTATATATAAATGGTGAGAATATTTCATTGCAGGAAGTAAGATACATAGACCAAGGTGGTGCAGGTATGCCAGAATTTACTTGGGATGATGAAAAATTCGAAAAAGAAGGAAATGAATTTGTGATTAAGAACTTTAAAAGATATTTTGATCATATTCCAATAACTGTACAAAAAGATTATAGAGACAAATTAACTTTTGAAAATAAAACTTTAAAATTAGATGAAATAATTAGCGGAAACGGTATAGCTGATATAAAAGTTCGAGACTTATCTATATTAGAGTTTTTCATTTATAAATTTGAGGGATTATAAATAATATATAGATAAATCACTTCAACTATAAATCTATACAAGTCCATAACTCATTGAAGCCTGAGATTTTGTACATGTATAGATTAAGTTTCAATATGATTTATCTTTAATTAATAAGGAGAAGGTGAGATTTTGACTAAAAAAGAATTAAATAACAAAGAAGAAACTTTGTTGAGTGAGCAAGACTCTTTAACAGATGAAAAGTTAGATAAAATCAAAGAAATGGACAAGGAAGCCAACTTTAGAAAATTAACAGGAAAAGCGGCTTTACTTATTACAATTATTGGTGTTGCAATGTCATTATTCCAGTTA
Organism: Clostridium sediminicola; assembly: GCF_050402865.1. NCBI lineage: Bacteria > Bacillati > Bacillota > Clostridia > Eubacteriales > Clostridiaceae > Clostridium > Clostridium sediminicola. The sequence continues at coordinate 72,619 of NZ_BAABMF010000017.1, read as the reverse complement.
TATACATCAGGTTTTGGATTATTAGGTGCTAGATTTCAAAGAACAATTCATTTAGCCTTTGCATTATCACTTATATTTTTATTGTATCCAGCTAATAAAAAATCTCCGAAAAATAGATTTACTATTTTTGATGTATTTTTCGCAGTGCTAGGAGTGGTAGTTAATTTATATATTGTAGTGAATTTTGAAGCTCTTGCAGCAAGAGCTGGATTACCAACTACTTTGGATGTTATTATGTCAATATTAGCAATTTTAGTTGTTTTAGAAGCTGCTAGAAGAGTTATTGGCATTGATTTACCTATATTAGGTGGTATCTTCTTGTTATATGCATACTTTGGACCTTACTTACCAGGTATATTTGCTCATAGAGGATACTCGGTTGAAAGAATATCTACTTATATGTTTTTAACTTTAGAAGGAATATATAGTACACCTTTGGCTGTAGCAGCAACTTATGTATTCTTATTTGTTTTATTTGGTGTTTTGGCTGATAAAACTGGATTAGGACAATTATTTATTGATATAGCTCTATCAATAGCTGGAAAAAGTACAGGTGGACCAGCAAAAGTTTCGGTAATTTCCAGTGGATTAATGGGGTCTATTAATGGTAGTTCTATAGCAAATACAGTTACAACAGGCGCTTTTACTATTCCTCTAATGAAAAGAACAGGCTATAAAGCACAATTTGCAGGAGCAGTTGAAGCAGCAGCATCTACTGGTGGACAGATAATGCCTCCGGTAATGGGTGCAGCAGCATTTATTATGTCAGAGTTTTTAGGAATTCCATATGTTAAAATAATTACAGCAGCAGTAATACCTGCGTTATTATACTATCTTGCAGTAGGTACAATGGTACATTATGAAGCAGCAAAGAATGATTTAAAAGGTATGGAAAGAGTACCACATTTACTTACAATCCTAAAAGAAAGAGGATATTTACTTTTACCTTTAGGTGTTATAATATTTCAATTGATGGGTGGATATACTCCATTAAGTGCAGGGTTTTATGGGTCAGTAAGTGCTATTATAGTTAGTTTTATAGCACAGTTTATAAAGAAAGAAAGTTACTTTACTTTTAAAGATTTGATATATGCATTAGAAGCAGGTGCAAAATCTGCTCTTGGTGTAACAGCAGCATGTGCTGCAGTTGGATTTATTGTAGGAACATGTACATTAACTGGGTTAGGACTAAGTTTTGCAGGACTAACAGTAAACTTAGCTCAAGGTGTTGTTGATTTCTTCGCATCAGTTGGGTTAACATTTATGGCTACTCAAGGAGTTCTATTGTTCTTTACATTAGTATTTACTATGATTGCATGTACAATATTAGGTTCTGGTATACCTACTACAGCAACATATATAATATTAGCAATGATTGCATCACCAGCATTAACTAAGTTAGGGGTTTCACCACTAGCTGCTCATATGTTTGTATTATACTTTGGTGTAGTTGCGGATTTAACACCTCCGGTAGCACTGGCTGCATATGCGGGGGCAGGTATAGCTGACTCGAATCCATTCTGGACAGGATTTACGGCGGTTAAATTAGCAATAGCAGCATTTATAGTACCATTTATATTTGTTTATTCACCTACATTATTATTGCAAGATGTGTCTATAGTAGAAGGTGGATTAGCTATTGCAACATCAATAATCGGAATATGGGCATTAGCAGTTGCTGTTGAAGGATTTATGAAAACAAAAGTATTATGGTTCGAAAGAATTATGTTATTTGTTGCAGCTATAGCATTATTATTGCCAGGTATTTCAAGTGATTTATTAGGTGTAGTTTTAACAGCTATTGTATACTTTACTCAAAAAGTTAGAGTGAAAAATTTAGAAAATAGTGTTCAAGAAACAGCTTAAGAACATTTAAAAATTAATAATTCTTAATTAATGAATAAAAAATGCCGTAACTTTGTTGTTATGGCACTTTTTTAGTTATAAGTTATAACTTATAACTTAACATAGCAAAATTCATTTCGCTATGTTAACGTGTATATCAATATCAAAGAGGCTAGGATTATCATCATCATTAAAAGAACTAAGTCTTAATAAAAGATTTTCATAACCTGATTCTTGTGGAACTAAATAAAAAACATCTCGTATAATACTCAGCTTATTCCATTCATCATGTAATAGAGATGACATTGGAGTTATAACGCTTTTTTCTTCTAATATTAGTTTTGATGCTTCATCCATATTTTTAATATTCCAAACATAAGATAAATTCCTATCAGAATTTAATGTTAGAATTAATTTGCTCTTATATGGAATGTTTATGTTGATAACATCATGATTTTTCACTTTGTATTTTTCAAATTTAATTGTATAATTCTTATAAATTCCTACATAAAGATATTTTTCTTTGTTATTATTTGATAATTTATAATGTTGTTGCTGAAGAACATGATTAATATTTACGTCTTTTTTAGAAAATACAAAAATAAGCTTTTTTGAAATATCAACATTGCTATAAATAATAATACTTAAAAATATAATTAGTAAAATCAAAGGTGACTTGGGGATTTTTTTCATAACACCAACCTCTAATAATTTTTCAGTGCACTAACTATTATATTTATATTCATTAATAATGTTATAATAGAAGAATTATTTAAATAATATTAATAAACTTCAACTATATTTGTCCCTTTATAGTAATATTTTAAAATATAATCATATTTATAATTATTTTTACTAAGATACATAGTTCCATATTGGCTCATACCTACACCGTGACCAAATCCACCACCATATACTATAAAACTATCATTAGTTTTTTGGATGGAAAAGAATGATGATGGTAAAGTATCCCATATTTTAAGAGGGTTATTTTCACCTCTTTCAATGTTTATCCTTGTATCACTTATATCATGTGCATCGTTAAAACATCGTCTAACGTTATTATCTTTTCTGATATTAATTGTGGCTTTTCTAAAAACAAAGGAAATTTCAATAATATTTCCACCAGAGCTTCTTTTAGTAACTAGTATGTTTTGAAGATTACCTATTTCTTTTGGAAAGCGTTCAATTTCTTTCCCTTTAACTAGAATTTTAACAAAATCTCTGCTTTTATTAAAGCGATCTAATAAAGATATTTTTAAATTCATTTCTAATAAATCCTTTGGATATATAACATTCCATCTAAAATATGGAGATATTTTATCGTAAGATTCTAATTCGGTATCTTTGAAAAATTCTAGCCATTCAACTTCAGTTTCTGGTCTAAAGATTTTTGATTCCATAAAATCATTTATAGAAAGGTATGGAACATCTGAACTTGAACCATCACTTCTGAACCAAATATTTTTGAAATCTGTACCATAACCACAGGAAGTAGAATAGTATTTCGCATCTATTGGTTTATTATTGTAAATTAGGATTTCACCTTCTGTTTCTTTTACTGCTTTAGATGTTAGTTCTTTTGGTAGAGTGTTATTATAAACTTGACTTTTGGTACTATCATCTACATGAAAACCTAATTTGGCATATCTATTATTTAGCATATCAGATATAGCATATGTACGAGCAGCTACAGCTTGACATTTTAATGATTGGAGGCCTCCTGTTGTTGGCATTTCAGAAGGAACTACTCTATTTAAGTATTCTTCTGTAGGTAATTCATTTATAAGAATGATTCCTTTATCAGTTGGGAATAATTCAATAGTATCTTTATATTCAGCATTGAACCTTGGCCATCCTCTTGTAATTTCATTAATAATAAAGCTATTTCCTTTTAAATAGATTCTACTATCAAAACTCATTTTTTCTTCATTTATATCAATGTTAATATGTCCATCATTAAATTCAATTACTATTTCTGAATCTTTTTCTATTTTACATGAGTAAGGTTTTTCAAAATTTATCAATTTCGTTTGAGAAGATGGTTTTATAGTTAGCTTTTTATGATAAATAGAAGTAAAAGAACTATCAGATATTGCGACTCTTATTTTTGAATAATCAATTGGATAGATCAAAAAAGTATGTAGAAAACCATTTTTATCAGGATAACTTTTATTATTATTTTTTCCTATAATAAGGTCTTTTGAAGTACAAGAATGTATTTCGTTATTTGAGTCTATCTTATAGTAATAAGTTTTTTTGTTTAAATTTATATTTCCAATATGCTCTAACTCATATTTATCTGAAGATTTTAGCATTACTCTATTTGAATAAGGTTCTTTAATATGAACTTTGTAAGTGAGTAGTTTATTATATTTGCAGTTTACTACTTGAAATTTAGCTACTTTTGAATTGGTGTTTGGAATGGTTTTTAATTCTCCTTTAGTATAAATTTCAAAACTATTAGAATTTTTACTTACAATAACCCCGTTTTCTATGGTTCTTGGATAAAAAATATAAATGAGCACTAGTAAAACGATAATCGGTATAACATATAGAAATCTATATTTCATAAATTAACTCCTTTGCATAAAATTACTATTAATATTATAATAGAACAGAGTCTAAAATACTATTCCAATATTTTACTAATTTAATTTTATGGGGGAGTTAAAATGAAAAAAATAAATTTGACAATTATAGTTTGTACTATTTTAATAATATTTTTAACAGGGTGTTCCAAAACGAAAAGTCCATTAGAGGAATTCGATGAATGCTCACAATTATGGATAAGTAGAAATTATAAAAGTATGTATGATTGCTTATCTACAGCGGCTAAAAATAGTATATCAGAAGAAAATTTTGAAAATGTTTATGAAGAATTCTATAAAAATATTGGATTGGAATCTATAAGTATAAAAAATCTTGCTGATGAAGAAAAGCTAGAAAAAATTATTAAAAAAGAAGAAAAGATAACTTTACCTATTGAGGTAAAGTTACAAACTGTTAACGGAGAAAAAGAATATAGTACTGATGTGATAATGGTCAAAGAGGATATAGATGGAGAAGATGTTTGGAATGTAGATTGGAGTTATGATTTAATCTATAAGGGTATGATAGACAGTGATAAAGTTGAAATTTCTTATGATAGTCCTATTAGAGGGGAAATTATTGATAGGAATGGAACAAAGTTAGCGCAAAATGGAAAAGTAGTTAGAGTAGGAATTGTCCCTGGAAGACTTGGGGATATGAAAGAAGAAATAATTAATGATATGGCGAAAGTATTTAATATTTCAGTTGAAAGTATTAATAAAAAGCTAAGCGCATCTTGGATAAAGGATGATAGTTTTGTAGATATTTTAAAAATATCAGAGGATAATCAAAATTTGATCGAAGAATTATATCTCAAAAATAAAGGGGCTACTTATAAAGAAATGAATGGAAGAGTTTATCCATATAAAGATGTAACTGCCCACCTTACAGGATATATCGGATATGTTAATGAAAAACAACTAGATGATTTAAAAACGTTAGGATTTACTAAAAATGATAAGATTGGTAAAACTGGATTAGAGAAAATATTTGATGAACAATTAAGGGGTGTACCAGGTAAAAAGATTTCTATTATTGATAAAAGCGGAAATTCTAAAGAAGTTATTTTTGAAAAAAAAGTAGTAGATGGAGAAGATGTAAAATTAACTATTGATATAGAGACTCAAATAAAATTATATAATGAATTAAAAAATGAGCAAGGGGTAGCGGCATGTATGAACTATAATACTGGAGAGGTTGTTGCATTGGTAAGTTCTCCCTCGTATGATCCAAATCAATTTATTCTTGGTATAAGTAGTGATGAGTATAATAACCTTCTAAATGATACCTCGAAACCATTGATGAATAGATTTACTAAAGTTTATGCGCCAGGTTCTGTTTTAAAACCAATAACAGCTGCGATAGCTCTTAATGAAAATAAAATAGATGATAACTTTACTATTGATGTAAAGGGGCTAAAATGGCAGAAGGATTCATCATGGGGCAAGTATTTTATAACAAGAGTAAAGGATTCAGGAGTACCTGTAGATCTAGAAAAAGCTATGGTTTACTCTGATAATATTTATTTTGGTAGAGTTGCTTTAGAAATTGGTGGAGATACATTTATAAAGAAAGCTAAAGAGTTTGGAATAGGCCAGGAATTAAAAATTCGTTATGGAACTGATAAATCTCAATTAGGGGTAAATGATAAAATAGATAACGAAATTTTACTTGCTGATACAGGCTATGGTCAAGGTAAGGTTTTAGTTAATATACTAAATATGCCTAAAGCATATTCTGCTTTTGTAAATTCAGGTAGAGTGGTAGAACCAAAATTAATTGCTGATGGAAAGGAAGCAGAAATAGATAATAGTATTATTTCAGAAGAAGTAGCTAATAAAATATTTGGGTTAATAACTAAAGTAATTGAAGATGAAAATGGTACAGGACATCAGGCGTTTATCTCTGGTAAAACCATTGGTGGTAAAACAGGAACAGCAGAAATTGGAGTAAACTCAGATAATTCCCAAAAGAAAGAACTTGGATGGTTTGTAGCAGTGGATAAGGATAGCAAAACACCATATATCACTACTATGATGATTGAAAATGTAGAAAATAAAGGTGGAAGCCACTATGTGGTACCAAAAGTAAGGTGTTTTATAGAAAGTTATTAAATGTGTAAGAAAATTCGCATTCTTTTGATATAATTAATAGTGAAGAACATATTTATATATCTAATTTAAGAACCCCATCAAAGGAGTTGTAGATAATAATGAATAAAGTTTTGAAAGAAATGCAAGACATTGTTAGCAAATATGCAGCTGTTTTATCTAAAGTATTAAGAGTAGATGTTGATATTGTTGATGATAAATTAGAAAGAATATCTGCCACTGGGATGCTAGAGGCAAAAGTTAATTTGAATATGTCTCATGAAGCACATGTTTATAAAAAAGTTTTACAAACAGGAGAAATGCAAGTAGTAAGCAAACCTAGAAAACAAAAAATATGTAAAGATTGTCCTAAAATAGATATCTGTGAAGAAGCTTTTGAAATGAGTACTCCAATAAAGATAGATAATAAAGTGATTGGAGTTATCGGGTTTGTTTGTTTTACTGAGAATCAAAAGGAACATATACTTGCAAATTTTGATACTTTTGTCCAGTTTCTAAATCAAATATCAGACTTAATAGCATCTAAGGCTTTTGAGGTAATTGAGAATAATAAAAAGTTAGCTATTCTAGATTTATTAAATAAAATTATTGATAAGATTGAACAAGGAGTAATAGTTTTAGATAAAAATTTTACAATATCAAAAACTAATTATATAGCGAGAGAAATGCTAAAATTAGGTAAAGATGAGAGTGGATTAGAAACTATTAATCTAGAACTAACAGGAAATCAGATTTTGGATTTAACAGAATATAGACTTGAAGTAGATGGGATTAAACACTATTTGGTAGGTAAGGTTTATGATATTAATATTGGTGATTTCAATAAATTTTTTATATTTAAAGATGCAAATATGGTAAAAGAAAATGCTGTAGCTCTTACAACTTCGAAAGAAAACCTTGGGTTATATAGAATACAGGGACAATCCCCACAATTACAAAATTCAAAAAATAAAGTTAAAATGATTGCTTCAGCAAGTTCTACAGTACTAATAAATGGTGAAAGCGGTACTGGGAAAGAGTTATTTGCCAGAGCATTACATGAAGAAAGTGATAGAAAAAATGCTGCATTTGTTGCAATTAATTGTGGAGCTATTCCTGAAAATCTAATAGAAAGTGAATTGTTTGGGTATGAAAAAGGCGCATTTACAGGAGCAGATCCAAAAGGTAAAATTGGTAAATTTGAATTAGCACAGAATGGGACTTTATTCTTGGATGAAATTGGGGATATGCCTTTATATATTCAGGTTAAACTATTAAGAGCATTGGAACAGAGAGAAATAGTAAGAATAGGGTCAAATAAGTCTATTAAAGTAAATGTAAGAGTTGTTGCTGCCACTAATAAAAACTTGGAAGAGATGATAGAAGAAAAAACTTTTAGAGAAGATCTTTATTATAGATTGAATGTTATTCCTTTGAATATTCCTTCTCTTAGGGAAAGAGATGGCGATATACATCTACTAGCCAATAGCTTTATAAGCAAGTATTCTAAACTATTTGATAAAAAAATCGTTAAGATTGAAGAAGAATTTTGGAGTTATATCGAGAATTATGAATGGCCAGGAAATGTTAGGCAGCTTCAGAATGTAATTGAATATGTAATTAATATGTTGGGGAATCATGGAGTTATAAAAGCTGATTTATTACCTAAAAAGATAAAAAATAATTCTATAAATCTAGAAATTGAAGATTTGAACATTGAGAATATGGAGAAAAAGGTTATAATGAAAGCTCTTGATCTTTATGGAGATGACGGGGACTCTAAAAAAATTGTTGCTGAAAAACTTGGAATTGGTATTGCAACGTTGTATAGAAAAATGAAAAAATATAATTTATAAATTATTTAAAAAGGGTGATTATCAAAATGATATTAAGTTATCATTTTGATAATCACCTCTTTTTTTTAGAGTTTTTAAGGGTTCGACAAATCTCATGTAAAAAAAACAAAAATAAAATTATCAATATGATAATTTTATTTAAAGATTTAATGGATAATAGGTGATTTTCAGTTGGCATGGATATTGCTAATATAATAAATGACAATTATTTTAGGCGGTGGATATATGAAAAAATTTGAGATGGTATATGGAATAGAAGCTGTTGTTAGTGAGGTTGCATCTGAAGGGTTTCCAGAAATTTTTAATGAAGAAGTAGTGGAGAGTGTAAGAAAGTTTCATGCATCTATTAAAGGCTATAAAGCTACACCATTAGTTAAATTGGATGCTCTTGCTAAAGAATTAGGGATATCTAATATTTATGTTAAAGATGAATCTTATAGATTTGGATTGAATGCATTTAAAAGTTTAGGTGGAACTTTTTCTATAGCTAAAGTATTATGTGAAAAACTTAGGAAAAATATTGATGAAATTACTTTTGATTATTTAAAATCAAAAGAGGTTAGCGAAAAAATCAAAGATATGGTTTTTGTAACCGCTACAGATGGTAATCATGGAAGAGGAGTGGCATGGGCTGCAACTCAATTGGGATGCAAATCAGTTGTTTATTTACCAAAAGGCTCAGCACAAAGAAGAGTTGATGCTATTAGAGAAGCTGGTGCAGAAGCTTATGTTACAGATTTAAACTATGATGATGCTGTAAGATTAGCAACGCAAAAGGGTAAGGAAAATGGATGGCATTTAGTTCAAGATACAGGATTTGAGGGGTATGAAAAAATACCAAATTGGATATCACAAGGATATATAACTATGGCAGATGAAGCATTAGACCAATTAAAACTAGATGGAATTGTAAAACCGACACATGTTTTCTTGCAGGCTGGTGTAGGTGCAATGGCCGGAGGAGTTTTAGGATACTACGTAAATAAATTTAAAGGGAATCACCCAATTACTGTCATTATTGAACCAGAACAAGCAGCATGTATTTACAAATCTGCGTTAGCTGGAGATGGAAAAGCACATAATGTTACAGGAGATTTAAATACTATTATGGCTGGATTAGCATGTGGGGAGCCTAATACTGTTACATGGGAAATATTACGAGATTTTGCTAGTGCTTATGTGTCTTGTCCAGATTATGTATCAGCAAATGGAGTGAGAATACTAGCAAGTCCTATGGGTGAGGATAAGAAAGTAATATCAGGTGAATCAGGGTCAGTTGGAGTTGGACTTATTGATTTATTGATGTCAAAACCTGAATTAGAAGTATTTAAGAATGCTATAGGGCTAGATGAAAATTCAGTTGTACTTTTCTTTAACACTGAAGGAGATACAGATCCAGAAAATTACAGGAAAATAGTTCATTATGGAAAAAATCCATCAATTATTTAATAAAGGGCATTAGAAGGGGGTGAAATAATGAAGGCTAAAATACAAGATTTCTTGTCAAATATAGAGAGTGAACTAATAAAATTTGCTCAAGACATTGTAAGAATAAAAAGTTACACAGGGCAAGAGGAAGAATTGGCGATGTTTGTTAAAGGCAAGATGATAGAACTTGGATATGACGATGTAATCGTAGACAAACTAGGTAATGTAATAGGTGTAATAGGTAATGGAGAAACAAAAGTACTTTACGATTCACATATTGATACTGTTGAAGTAAATGATGCAGAAGAATGGTCAGTAGATCCATTTGGTGGAGAAATAATAGATGGTAAAATATACGGTAGAGGTGCAGCAGATATGAAGTCAGGTGTTGCTGCCACTGTTTATGCTGGATATGCTATAAAGAAATTAGGGTTAGACAAAGGGAAAACAGTCTATATATCAACATCTGTAATGGAAGAAGATTACGAAGGGAAAGCAATCACGCATTTTGTAGAGGAATATAATATTCGACCAGATTATGTGATTATTTGTGAACCGAGTTCTTTGAATTTAGCATTAGGACACAAAGGACGAGCAGTTTTTAAAGTTGATATAGAAGGTGTAGCTGCTCATGGAAGTGCTCCTGAAAAGGGAGTAAATGCAATATATAAAATGAAAACAATTATTGATAGAGTTGAAGAATTGGGTAAAAAGTTTATGGGCATGGAAGGCGAAAAGGGTGCATTAGCTCTTACAAAGATAGAAAGTGAAGCAGTATCGATTAATGCAATTCCAGACAAATGCAGTGTATATCTTGACAGAAGACTGGTTAAGGGTGAAGACAAAACATTTATAGACAAAGAAATGGAAACTTTATTAGATGGAATAGATGCAACGTGGGATATTTTCAATAAAACAGGTAAAACTTGGACAGGAGAAGATTTGATATTACATTCTTTCTTGCCATGTTGGGAAATTGATAAAGAAAATAAGCTTGTTAAGGCATCACTTAATGCATTTGAAGAGTTAAACGGTAAAACACCTAGAATGTTTAAATGGGATTTTTGTACAAATGGTGTTGGAACAGCAGGAAATATGGGCATACCAACAATTGGCTTTGGACCAGCAGATCCTAAGCTTGCACACACAAGAGATGAGAATTGTCCAATAGCAGATATTATAAAAGCTTGTGAGTTCTATACTAATTTAGTAAATTATTTATAATGTGGGTTAACCACATTATAAATATATGAATACGTTTTCTAAAGATAAATAAAATAAAAAATTAGTGGAGGGATTATTATGAAAAAAATTATTAGCACAGAAAAAGCACCAGCAGCAATTGGACCATATTCCCAAGGAATAATAGTAAATAATATGGTATATACTTCAGGTCAATTACCAATTCATACAAGTACAGGCGAATTTCCAAAAACTATAAAAGAACAAACAAGACAGTCTCTTGAAAATGTAAAGGCAGTTATTGAAGACGCAGGTTCAAGCATGGATAAAGTTGTAAAAACAACAGTATTTCTAAGCGATATGAACAATTTTGTTGAAATGAATGAAGTTTATAAAGAATTTTTTACAGATAATTACCCAGCTAGAAGTGCTGTAGAAGTTGCACGTTTACCTAAAGATGCCCTCGTTGAAATTGAAGTGGTAGCAATTATTAATTAATTTATTTTAATTTATTATTAATATAAAAACAAACATTATTTTGGAGGTGCTTTAATAAAATGGCTAAAAGTGAAAACGTTAAAGGTTTTGCTAGTAGATGGGGTTTGGTTCTCACGTTGATTGGAGCTTCAGTAGGAACGGGAAATGTATGGAGATTTCCTAGAATGGTAGCATTAAAAGGTGGTGGCTCATTTGTTTTGGCTTGGACTATCTTATTGTTTGCTATATCTATCCCAATTATTATCGCGGAAATGGTTATGGGAAGAGCTACTAGACATGGTGCAGCTGGTGCATTTAAAGATTTCATTGGCAAGAAGTATTCCTGGATGGGTGCTTTTATGGCCGCGACTACAGTTGCAATCGCTGCTTATTACACTGTAGTAATGGGTTGGTGTTTACAATATGCAGTTGTTGCTTTAAAAGGGTTTGGTGGATATGATGCAGAAGGGTTAACTAATCTCTTTGAAAACATTTCCAATGGATTGACAAATGTTGCAGTATTTGCAGGCGTGTCAATATTAACAGCTATAATTGTGTCTCAAAAGATTAGTAAAGGAATAGAAGTTATTGGGAAGTTTTTAACGCCATTTTTATATATAGTACTTATTCTTTTAGTAGGTAGAGCTCTTACCCTTCCAGGTGCAATTGAAGGAGTAAAACGTTATTTCCAAATATCACCAGAAACTTTTTTTAATGCTGATACTTGGATGGCAGCTTTATCACAATCTGCTTGGTCAGTTGGTCCTGGTTTTGGTTTAGTGCTTACTATGGGTGTTTATACTAAGGCAAAGTCAGATGTGGCTCTAAATGAATTTATGCAAGGACTTGGAGATAATTCAGCAGCGTTGTTAGCAGGATTTGCTGTATTGCCAGCATTATTTGCGCTATCTCCTTCAGTGGAGGCAGCTACTGCGATTTGTGAATCTGGAAATTATGGTTTAACATTTATAGCTTTAACTCAACTTTTTGCAAAGATGCCTGGTGGTTCAATTCTAGCTTTCTTGTTCTTCTTGTCACTGTTCTTTGCAGCACTAACAGCAAATGTTATATTTTTCAGTACAGGAGTAGTTCCTTTGATGGATGCTAAAATGTCTAGAAAAAAAGCTACAGGTATTATTTTCATTATTACATTAGTATTAGGAAGTTTTTCAGCCTATAATATTAATTTCTTAAGTAATCAGGATTGGGTTTGGGGAATGGCTTTATTAATTGGAACAATATTTACTTGTTTTGCAATATGGAAATTTGGGGCTGAAAAAATCAGAACTAAATATATTAATATTCCAGAGAATGAGGTGTATATTGGTAAGTGGTGGAATGTATCAGTTTTATTTGTAACTCCAGTACTTATAATTGTAATGTTTGTTTGGTGGACAATTCAATCTATAGGGTGGTATGAAAATTGGTGGAATCCATTCTTAGTAGATAGTACAGGTACTTTTATAGTTCAAATACTTATATTAATAGGTGTATTATTGATATTTAATAAAAAGATTTCTGAAAGTGCTAAAAATAACTATATTGACTCAGTTTCTGAAGGGTACCCTGAGATACCAGTAGAGCATCAAAACTAATAAGGGAGGAATAATATTATGCCAATCAGTTCAATTGCATGTATGATTATAGCTATAGTCCTTAATTGGGGAGCAGCCATTTGGTGTATTGCTAAAATACAAAAATCTGAAAATAAAGACCATTAAAGGAAGGATGAGTATAAATGTTTGCAAATAATGTTCCATTTAAAGAGTTCAAAAAAAGACGTTTGCATTGTCAAGAAGAAGTTAAAAATCGTGGATTAAAAGGTGTTATGATTTGGTCAAGAGGAGGAGGTACTTGGGACAGATATGCAGGGGTTGATTACTTTGCTAATCATTATCAACAAAGATGTTACTTGCCAGATCAAGAACCTCTTTGGAGTGGACGTTCTCATTGTGTATTGATGATTCCAGCAGTAGGAGAACCAGTACTTTTGGTTACTACTATGGAATTTAGAAAAGACTTAGTAGCCGTTGAAGATATAAGATATAGCACAGACTTCTTTGGATTGATATCTGAGACAGCAAAAGAGTTAGGAATGAGCCAAGGTGAAGTTGGGGTAATGTATGAGGATGTTTTAACTTGGAAAATTGGCAAAAAGATGAAAGAACAAATGCCAGAATTAAAAATGGTTCCATGTGATGATATTCTTTCCGATATGAGAGTTGTTAAGTCTCCAAGAGAGATTCAAGCTATAAGAAAGGCAAATGAAATTGGAAGCGAAGCAGTAGAGATTATTATGAAAAATGTTGCTCCGGGAAAAACTGAAGCACAAATACTTGGACCGGCTATGGATAAGATATACTCTGAAGGGGCTGTATTATATTTCGTAGTTACTAGCTCTGGACCTAATAGTGATGCGGTACATAGCATAGATTTTCCTGGCTACGACTCAAATAGGATAATTCAAAAAGGAGAAATGTTTAAAGTAGATTTAATAATTTGTTATGAAGGGTATATTTGTGACTTTGGAAGAACTACAATTGTTGGTATGGAGCCTACGAAAGAACAACGAAGAATTATTGAAGCTGTTGTAGATTCTTGTGAATATGTAATTAGCTTGATAAAACCAGGAGTTACAGTTAAGGAACTATGTAAAGCTGGAGATGAGTTTTTATTAAGTAGAGGGGTTTCATTATCAGCAGAACAAAATGATGAAAATCAAATTTATGCTGCTTTCCCTCCACATTGGGGACATAGTATTGGTATGACTTGGGAACGTCCTTGGTTTATTAATGAGGAAGATGTTGTTTTAGAAGAAAATATGTATCTTGCTGTTGAAAAAGGATTGTATCAACCAGGAATGGGAACTGCTACATATGAACAAAATCTTATTGTAACTAAAAATGGAGCAGAAGTTCTTACTACAACAAGGAAATTATGGTTATAAAAGAAATTTAGAATAATATTTTATTGAGCTACAGTTTTGAACTGTAGCTCAATAATTTTTATTATAATCAGGAATAAAACTTTCAGACACAGTGCCTTCATCTTGGATAAAGGCACTTTTTTAAGAATCAAGTTAAATGATTTCAAAAATATTTTTGTAAATTTAAAAAATTTTTGTAAATCATATTGATTTTAAGAATAAATATTGATATACTAAATTCATGAAAGCAATACATTTTTTTCAACATATGACATGTTATGTGAACGAAAAGATTATCAAAAGGGATTTCATCTTAATTTAGACAAAACTTTAAAATCAACTACTAGGAATGGAGATAAAATTCTATTTTTGAAATTATTAAGTTGTTAAATAAATTATAGGAGGCACACATTATGGAATTTAATAGTATAAAATTAAAAGCAGAGGGCTATGAAGCTCAAATGACAAAATTTTTACGTGATTTAATTGCAATCCCTGGTGAAAGTACAGAAGAAGAAGGCGTAATTAGAAGAATCTATGAAGAGATGGAGTCTCTTGGTTTTGATAAAGTAGAAATAGATAAAATGGGAAATGTTTTAGGTTACATGGGAACAGGCGAAACTCTTATAGCCTATGATGCTCATATTGACACTGTTGGACTTGGTGAACTAGGTAACTGGACATTTGATCCATACAAAGGGTACGAGAATGATGAAGAAATTGGTGGACGTGGCGCATCAGATCAACTTGGTGGTATAGTTTCTGCTACATATGGAGCAAAAATCATGAAAGATATGGGTCTTTTATCAGATAAATATACTGTTTTAGTAACTGGGACAGTACAAGAAGAAGATTGTGATGGGTTATGTTGGCAGTATATACATAACGAAAGCAAAATCAAACCTGAATTTGTTGTTATAACAGAACCAACAAACGGAAATATATGTAGAGGGCAACGTGGTCGTATGGAAATCCGTGTTGAAGTTAAAGGAGTTTCTTGCCATGGTTCAGCACCTGAACGTGGTGATAATGCAATTTATAAAATGGCTGATATTCTTCAAGAAATTAGAGTTCTTAATGAAAACTTACATTATGATTCATTCTTAGGTAAAGGAACTGTAACTGTTTCTGAAATCTTCTTTAATTCTCCATCTCGTTGCGCAGTTGCTGATATGTGTACAATTTCTCTTGATCGTCGTTTAACAGATGGTGAAACTTATGAAATGGCTCTTGAAGAAGTTCGTTCTCTTCCTTTTGCAAAAAAATATAATGCCGAAGTAACAATGTACAAATATGAAAGACCAACTTGGACAAACCTTGTTTATCCAACTGATTGTTATTTTCCAACATGGGTAATTCCTGAGGATGCGCCTGCTACAAAAGCAATGGTTGAAGCATATGAAGGCATGTACGGAACACCTGTAGTAGATAAATGGACGTTCTCTACTAATGGAGTTTCAATAATGGGTAGATATGGAATTCCTTGTATTGGATTTGGTCCTGGTAAAGAAGAAGAAGCTCATGCACCAAATGAAAAAACTTGGAAAGCTGACTTAGTTAAATGTGCTGCTGTGTACGCTGCTCTTCCAACAATTTATTGTAAAAACAAATAATTTAGATATATCAGTTTTAAAATTATCTTATTCCTAATTATTCATAGGTTCATATTCATATCTTAATTGTAAAAAATTAGATTTGGATTTGAACCTATTTGTATTTATATTGTTCGTAATTTTTGAGTTAGTAGAATGAATATCAAATATGATATGTTCAATTGAGTCAATAAAATAAGCTTTGTCTGATAATGAAGGGTTAAAATACATTATGGACTATATCCCAAAAAAAGGATATGAAAAAATTTATAAAAAGGAAGCCTAGAAATCTTTATTGAAATCAGGAATAAAACTCTCAGACACAGTACCCTCATCTTGAATAAATGCATTTTTTATGCCTTTTGAAATACAATACTCGGTTAATGATTCATAATGCTTTGGATTAATTGATTTATTTATTTCTGGATATTCACAGCTTCTAAAGGTTGGAGTATATTGATTCATTAAGCTAAGATATACATTATCGCCGTAAATATTGAATATATAATCAATAATTTTTTTTGAATCAAATAATAAACCTGGAAGCATAAGGTGACGAATTATAATTCCTTTTTGCATTATATTTTTTTCATCAAAATCGGGACTACCTACATTACGATACATTTCAGAAATAGAATTTTTTGCAATACTAAAATAATCTGGAGCATTTGAATACTTTTGGGCGTATTTACCATTAAAATACTTCAAATCTGCAAGATAAATATCTATATAATCTTTAAGACCGCCTATGGTTTCTACATTTTCATAACTATTAGTATTATAGACAATAGGAATAGTTAATCCGTTTTTCTTGGCTAGTTTTATTGCTTCAATTATCTGAGGTACATAATGAGTTGGAGTAACCAAATTTATATTATGAGCACCTTTTGATTGTTGAGAGATCATAATATCTGAAAGTTCTTTAATAGAAAACTCTTTACCGTACCCGGAAGAACTAATTTTATGGTTTTGGCAAAATACACATTTAAGATTACAATTAGAGAAAAAAATAGTTCCAGAACCCTTAGAGCCGGATATGCAAGGCTCTTCCCACATATGGAGTGAAACATGAGCAATTTTAATTTTCTTTCCACTGTTACAAAAGCCTAATTCGTTTTCTAATCTATTAACACCACAATTTCTTGGACATAAAGTACAGTTTCTTAACATTTCTTCGTAAGTTTTTGATTTCATTCTTTTTACCTCATCTTATGATTAGTTCTTGATTTTCAATTGTTTTTTGTTCTTATAATAAAATATAACACATTGAATCATAAAAACAATACTTATAGCTCCAAAAACAGGGTAAATATAATTAATCAAAGTTACAAACCCAATTTGAGATATAGGAATTGCTAATAGAAGTATTATTATAACTGACTTCCTATAAGAAATCCCAAAAACATGAGAAAGTGTTTTTCCTAAACTATAAATATCGGAAACTTCAGTTGAAAACATTTCAAGCCACATTACACCTAAAAGTAAAAGCTGGATCAAAAAACCGAATCTATTCGCAATATATAAAAGTGGAATGTCATATTTAAATATGTATGGTACATTTAAAATTAGCATTAAGTTTATCATAAATGCAATAATTGTTAAAACGGTAGCGCCTATTAAAACACCCCATTCTAGTATGTTTCTTTTTTTTATTTCAGAGCTTAAAGGAACAAGTACACCGCTACAAGATATAATATTAAATCCTGCATACAATAAACATGATATAAACCAATGAGTTTTAAAATTTGGTATGCTCTTTATATAATTAGAATTAGCAACATCTTTTGAAAAAAATATGTATAGGACAAAAATAGTTGTTATTATTGTAACTAAAGTAGGTACAATAAAAGAATTTACTTCTATAAGCCCGTCTGTATTTCTCATTAAGGTAATTAAAGAGACAAATAACATAAGGATAATGCCAAACCATTTTGAAACATTAAAATATTGATGAAAAAGTGCTCCGCTACCAGCTAGTATGATTGAAGCGCCACATAAAAGAAAGAGACCTGTCATCTTATCAATAATTAAACCTAAAAAGCCTGGACTAATAATTTTTATAAATTCGTTATAAGAGCTTAACTTATATTGAGTGCTAATTCTTATTATAAAAAACCCCATGAAAATATATATTAAGAAACAAATTATTATTCCATAAAAACTTCTATAACCGTATTTAGTGAAAAATAATGTTATTTCCTCGCCAGAAGCTAATCCAGCCCCTACTATGGTTCCAATAAAAACAGCTGCTATTTGAAAAGTTAAAACAAAATTTTTTTTCATTTACATCCTCCATAGAAATACTTTCCTCTTAATAAATATATAAGAGAATTATAAGAAAATGCATTATAAAATAATTTCTTTGGCGCAAAATAATAGTTGATGATACTTGTAACAAGAAATAAAATAAAGTTTGTTCAATAAATAAAAGTAGAGATAACTATAATCCGTTAATTAAAGGAAAGGAGAGTTGTTATGAAAAAAATACTCAGTTTGATTATCATGTTATTATTATTATTTTCATTTACATCTTGCAAAAAAGAGAAGATTGAAAACGTAAAAGAAAAAGATGAATATGAAGTTGAAGAGGCTACCAAGATAGTAAAAGGATATTTGGATAATTTAATAAGTGGAGATTTAAGCAAGAGCAATAGTTTTTTATCAGAGAACATAAAAGAAAATAGTATAGAAGAAAACGTAGATAATATGGTTATAAATAGTTTTAAGATTGAAGAAGTTAATGAGTCAGAAGAAAAAGCTTTTTTTACTGTTAAAGTTAGTAAACAAGATAAAAATAGTTCAAAGGCTATTCTATCAAAATATCTTATTAAAGTAAAAAAAGAAAATATGGAATATAAAATTGAGGATATAAATAATTCACTTCAAAGAGAAATATTTAGTTTTAAAGATTCATTGAGAATTAGATTTGAAAATGCTACTGATACAAATTTATTAGTAGAAATAGATGGTATAGGGAGCTATATCTATCCTAAAGATGATAAAGCAAAGCTCAGTATGAAGGCAGTTCCAAAAGATAAGTTTGCTTTGACAAGTTTTTCATATGAGGGTGATTTAGTTGCTATTACAACTGAAGATAGTAACACATTTGTTGGAGTTATAAGTATTGATGAGACAACTCAAACAGCAGGAGAGGAGAAAGAGAAGGAACCAGAAGATGAAGACAGTGGTAAAGGGATGAAATTAAAAGAAAAACCAATGGGAAAGAATATAATTCCCTGTGATTTACTAATGAATTCAAAAGTCAGTGATTTAGTTTTTTCTTTAGATGAAAAATATTTAATAGCCCAATATATAAAAGCTGATAGTATTAATTGCTTTAGAGTTTATTCAACAGAATCTGGCGACTTGATCCCTGTAAAATTAGAAGAAGAATTTCCTTTAAACAAAGTAGATATTTATTTTGTGAATATTGACGATGATAAAATATATTTCGATGTTATTGACAAAGATGGAGCAGATGAAAAGTATTTGGGTAGGTGGCAGATAGATTTAAAAGAAAAAAATTTGAAAAAAGATACTAAAGAAGAATAATTAAGTTTTACTATGATTCTATATATTTCTACAGTTTATGCTATGGTTATTCCGCAAAAAGTAATTTAGTTGAACTTTAACCACAATATATAGCGTCAGAACGCTTCAATCTGCGGTAGATATTGTAGTTGATTTTAGTTCAACTTACTTTTTGTGGTTTAACCATGCTATAATTAATAATTATAATTATAGGCGGTGAATATATGCAAAAAGTTTGGGGAGAAAAGAGATATCATACCCTAAATTATTTCCTAAGGAATAAATTTGGTGAGAAAGTGTTCAAGATATCTTTAGATGCTGGATTTTCATGTCCTAATAGAGATGGGACAATAAGCACTGGCGGTTGTTTGTTTTGTAGTGAAAGAGGTTCTGGAGACTATGCTGGAGATAGAAGTTTTTCTATCACAGAACAGTTTGAAGATATAAAAGAAATGATGAAGAAAAAATGGAAATCTGGTAAGTATATTGCTTATTTTCAAGCATACACAAATACTTATGCATCTGTAGAAGTATTGAGAAAAAAATACGATGAAGCAGTAGCACAGGATGGGGTAGTAGCTCTTGCAATTGCAACTAGACCTGATTGTTTAGATGAAAAAGTACTTGATTTGATACAGGAGTATAGTAATAAGGTTTATACTTGGGTAGAATTAGGACTTCAAACAGTAAACGAAAATACTGCTAAATTGATAAATAGAGGTTATAAAATTGAAACTTTTGAAGAAGCATTAGATAATTTAAGGAGAAGAGGAATTGATGTTGTAGTACATACTATATTTGGTTTACCTGGTGAAAATGAAAAAGATATGCTAAGAACCATCGAATATTTAGCTAATAAAGACATTCAAGGGATTAAAATGCATTTATTACATTTGATGAAGGACACTCCTATTGTTAATTTATATAACAAAGGAGGAGTAGATATATTAACTAAAGATCAGTATATTGATATTATATGCAAATCTATAACAAAACTTCCTCAAGATGTTGTTATTCATAGGCTTACTGGGGATGCTCCAAGAAGTTTACTCATAGAGCCAATTTGGAGTTTGAAAAAATGGGAAGTCTTAAATGCCATAGATTGGACTCTTGAAAAAAATGGTTTATATCAGGGTTTGTATTTTCCTACAAATTAGGTCTAAGAGATTTGTTTGTTTTGCGAATGGAATATTGTAAGTATAAGATGTACAATTATGTTAATGAAATAAACAAATTTTAAACATGTAGGAGGAATATAAATGGCTAGTTTAGAACTTAAACATATTTACAAAGTATATTCAGGAAATGTTACTGCAGTAAAGGATTTCAACCTTGACATAAAAGATAAAGAATTTATAGTATTTGTTGGTCCATCAGGATGTGGTAAATCAACAACTTTAAGAATGATTGCAGGGTTAGAAGAAATTACTGAAGGTGAATTATTCATTGGTGATAAAGTGGTGAATGATGTAGCTCCAAAAGATAGGGATATAGCGATGGTGTTCCAAAACTATGCATTATATCCACATATGACAGTTTATGATAACATGGCTTTTGGACTAAAATTGAGAAAGACTCCAAAAGATGAAATAGATAGAAAAGTAAAAGAAGCAGCTAGAATACTAGATATTGAAGTATTATTAGATAGAAAACCTAAAGCTTTATCAGGTGGACAGAGACAAAGAGTTGCAATGGGTAGAGCTATAGTTAGAGCTCCAAAAGTATTCCTTATGGATGAACCTTTATCTAACTTGGATGCTAAACTAAGAGTTCAAATGAGAACTGAAATTGCAAAGTTACACAATAAGTTAGAAACTACTTTTATATATGTTACACATGATCAAACTGAAGCTATGACATTAGGAACAAGAATTGTAGTTATGAAGGATGGAGTTATACAACAAGTAGATAATCCACAACAACTTTATGATCATCCATCAAATATATTTGTAGCTGGATTTATTGGAAGTCCTCAAATGAACTTTACTGATGTTACTATAAATGAAAAAGACGGTAAAGCTATGGCAGCTTTCGGTAATGTTGAAATTGAGCTTCCAGATGAAGATGCAAAAATTCTGAAAGCAAAAAAAGCATTTGGAAAAGAAGTTGTTATGGGTATTAGACCAGAGAATATGGATGACGATTCAGAATTCATTCAAAAACATCCTAACACAGCAGTTGATGCAAAAGTAGAAGTAACAGAATTAATGGGTGCAGAAACATTCATCTATGCTACTATAGAAGATAGAGCATTTACTATTAGAGTCAATGGTTCATCAACTGCTAAAGCTGGGGATGTAATCAAAGTAGCATTTAATGAAAAGAAAATACACATTTTTGATAAAGAAACAGAGTTGACTATAGTATAGGAGGACACGTATGGGTGATTTTGGTGATTTTTTAAGAGATTTAAGTAGTAGTTCAGGGATACCATTCAATTTGGTCGATAATAATGGGAAGATTTTATATGACTGCGGTCTTAAATTTAAAAATTCTGAAATCATGGAGTTCTCAGTAGGTATACAAGATTTTAAAGCTGTAGCAACTATTAGTAAAAAACATGAAACATGTATAAATTTACTTAAATATGTTATTACAGAAGAGTATAAGCAAATAAATTTAGAGCATGAAAATGTTTTAAAGGATATTTTAGAGGGTAATGAAGTTGCTTTGGATAAAATCAAAAGTAACTTTCCTCTTTTGGATAAAGGATATGTTTTATTTTATATTTCAGTAGAAGGTAGTAGATATGAAGCGGTAGATATTATTAATCAATTATATAATAATGATGTATTTGTTAGTGTATATGGAGATAATATAATTATTATAGGCGAATTTGAAGATATAGATGAGCATGCTAAAAGTATAAGGGATTCTATAGTATCAGATTTATACTGTGATTGTTTTGTTAGTTATGGTAATTTAATATATGATGTTATGGGAATCAAAAAGGCTTATAATGCTGCTAGAGAAAGTAAAATATTAGTTGAAAAATTTAGAATGAAGGAAGATATTCTAAACTATGAAGATATTTTATTTGAAAAAATCGTTTATAATATTAATTCGGATTTAAAAAATAGTATACACAGTATATTCAAGAATAATTTCGATAAATTTGATAGTGAGATTATTCAAACTATTGAGAAGTTTGTAAATTGTGATCTTAATATCAGTATTACAGCAAAAAAATTGTATATTCATCGAAATACTTTGATTTATAGGCTTGATAAAATTAAAAAGGAAACAGGCTTTGATATACGAAATTTTAAAGAAGCTACAGTTTTTATTATTGCTTTTCTAATATGGAAAGAAATGAAGTAAGAGGTGAACATAGTTTGCCTCTTTT
Organism: Clostridium sediminicola; assembly: GCF_050402865.1. Classification (NCBI taxonomy): domain Bacteria; kingdom Bacillati; phylum Bacillota; class Clostridia; order Eubacteriales; family Clostridiaceae; genus Clostridium; species Clostridium sediminicola. The sequence continues at coordinate 49,754 of NZ_BAABMF010000017.1, read as the reverse complement.
GTTTTGTGAAAAAGAATAAGTATTGTATAATGACAATATAAACAAATTAAAATTAAAACGTTCACACATTGAAAGAGGTCCTTTACTGAAAACTGATTACGGTCAACTGTAACTGTAAAAGGCTTTAACGTATCTCATTTTAAGTAAAAGGGGTATAATTATGAAAATTACAATAAAAGAAGTAGCAAAAGAATCTGGTGTTTCTCCATCAACAGTGTCAAGAGTAATTTCTGATAGTACAAGAATAAGTGAGGAAACAAAGCAAAGAGTTAGAGATGCTATGAAGAGATTAGGTTATCATCCCAATGCAATAGCAAGGAGTTTAGTCAACAAATCAACTAAAACGATTGGGGTAGTAATGCCGCAATCGACTCAAATTGCAATACTTAATCCTTTTTATCCTCAAGCATTAAGTGGAATTTCTGCAGCGGCGCATAAAGAAGATTACTGTATAATTTTATCTACGGGAACTACTGAGGCTGAACAGCTAATATCCATTAAAGAAATTGTTATGAGCGGAAGAGTTGACGGAGTAATTGTAATGTATTCTTCTGTTGAAAATAAAATTTTAAACCTATTAAGAGAATATAATCTTCCGATATTATTAATCGGTAAACCTTTGAATGATGATGGAATTTTATTTGTTGATAATGATAATGTATCTGCTGCATATAAAGTTACTAATGAATTAATTGATAGGGATCACAAGAAAATAGGATACATATCAGGTAAATTTGAATTTGTAGTATCTTTAGATAGGCTTGATGGTTATAGAAATGCCCTTACAGAACATGGCATTAAATTTGATAGAGATTATATTGTTACTGTGGATTTTCTAAAAGATGAAGGATATGCGGCAATGAAACAATTATTAAAATTAAAAGAAAGACCAACGGCTATTGTAGTTACAGATGATTCTATTGCTTTTGGTGTAATAGAAGCATTAAAAGAAGAAAAAATTAGAATACCAGAACAAATGGAGATAATTAGTTTTAATAATGTACCTATAAGTAGATTTTCAAATCCAAAGCTAACTTCAGTAGATATTAATGCATATCAATTAGGGTATAAATCTGGGGAGTTATTAATAAATAATATTAATAATTTTGAATTAAGTGAAAAATCATTTATTGTACCTACAGAAATAATTTATAGAGAAAGTTCTATAAAAAAATAGACACAGTGCATTAAAATCGTCTGTGTCTTATTTCTTTGCCGTGAGTTATTTCATCGATTATTATTATATCTTTATCTTCAACCCAGCCTTTACTGTTAATTCTATTCCTTGAAGGCAAATTAACTTCATACCATAATTTATTGCTTGAAAAGGCGCTGTCTTGGATTTGTAATGGTGTATTTTTTAGTACTCCAGATAAAATATTACTATTAACTATTGGCGCAGAGTACAGCTTACAATTGGTTGAAGTAGTTCCATTACTAAAGTTTGGTTTTTCATATTGTACTATAAGTTGTTCACTATCATTTGAGGTAGTGGCAATCATGAACTTGCTTTTCAAATCGTTATTTTCTCTTTTTAATAAAAGCAGTTGTCTTTTTTGAAAAGAAACTTTTTTTTCAAGCTTATAAAAATTGAAAAATACGATTGATACAATAATCAATATAAGAAGTATTTTCATGGAATCTCTCCTATAGAAAACATAATTTTATTATATTTATACTAAGGAGAAAGAAAAATTATGCTGAATAAATTATATAATATGCTCATGTAACCCATTGAATTCTGAAATGTAATGGTCAGATAGAGTTCTTATGTGATCTTTTTCAAATTCTGAGTATTCATCAGCAACACCAATAACGGTCATACCTGCTGATTTTGCACCTTTTATTGCAGGTAAGATATCTTCGAAAACCAAACAATTTTGAGGTTTAACACCTAATTTTTTTGCACTTAATAGATAGATATCAGGAAATCCTTTACCCTTAGTTACTTCACAAGATGTTGTTATAGCATCAAAGTGATGGAAGATTTCATTAGATTTTAGTGCTACTTGGAGTAATAATTCGCTATTACTTGTAGCTAAGGCAATTTTTATACCTTTAGATTTTAATAATTCAATGAATCTCTTTGCTCCACTCTTCAATTTCACATTCTTTTCATATTCTTCTAAGGCCATTTTATCCCATTCGCTACAAATTTCTTCTATTGTTTCTGGCAATTTAAAAGTATCTTTAAAGTACTGAGCAGTTTCAAGTAAAGTGAAATTTTGAATCAGTGTTTTTATGTTTTTAGGGCATTCAATACCTCTTTTTTTTAGAAAATCTACATCTATTTTACTCCATACCCACATTGAATCAACTAAAGTTCCATCCATATCAAAAATAACTGCTTCTATGTTTTTGAACATTATAATACCACCCCTTTTATTAGTTTACAGTAACAAAAAATAAGTTTATACTCTTAGAGAATAAACTTAGTGATGTATACATACACATATTTTTAAATGAAATTATTGACAATTAATGGAGTTATGGTTCCAATAATCGTTCCTACAGCTACATCTGAGGGGTAGTGAACCCCTAAATAAATCCTTGATACGCCTACAAAAGAAGCTACTATTATACAAAGTATAGTAAGATTTGCAAATGTTAGTGCAATAGACACTGCCATAGTAAAAGCTGCTGTTGTATGACCAGAAGGGAACGAATACTCATCAATTCCTATTTTTTTAGTGTATAAATCTTGTATTTTTAGAAATGGTCTTATTCTATTCACTGCATTTTTAATAAATCTAACAAGTAAGCCGCTAAAAAGTAGTGAAACGAATCCTCTATAGCCTACTGTATTAATCTCTTCATTTGGATAAAACAATGTGAATAGAGTAAATGCTAAACAAGCTGCACCAGAACCTAAATAAGTAAAAGGAATCATAATTATATCTAACAATTTACATTTAATTGAATTATTTATAATCTTAAGTATTGAAATGTCTTTTGCTTTTAATGTATTAATAAACGAATTCATAGATTAACATCCCTCCACATACATTTTATCATATTATATGCAATACTTATACTAAAAGATATTTGATATTAAAAAAATTTAATCAGAGCAAATAAAAAAAAGAACTTTAGTTTTATAAAGTTCTTTATGATTCAATGATTTTTATGTTTATATATTAATTAAAGAAATGGTCGGGGTGGCAGGTCTCGAACCCGCGGCCTCATGGTCCCAAACCATGCGCGCTACCATCTGCGCTACACCCCGACAACATTTAATATTATAAATCGTGTAGGGGGATTTGTCAATAAAAAAATTAATTTTTTTTCTTATCACCAATACCTCGTGTAGGAACCAAAGATATTATAAGGCCGATAAATATAGATACTAAAGCTGGAGCTATAACGTTTAGATAAACTATAAATCTTGTTTTATATAATACTAATGCACTTACTGTAGTTATAAGTACAGTACCGATAAAGATAAAGATAACAAACTTTGCGAATGAACTAAAATATTTTTCATATATTCTATGGCGTGTAGGGCCACTAATAATTGCTCTGAAAGAAAAATAGGAAACTAAAATTAGAATTAAGTCTGCTACAGCTGAAATAATAAAATTCTTCATATTAAACCTCCAATGTATAGACAAACCATACGCAAACTTATCTATACATGTACAAAATCTCAGGTATTAATGAGTTTTGGACATGTATAGATTTATAGTTGAAGTGGTATGTCTCTATAATCTATGCAAGCTTAGTTTAACCATTTTTAAAAATCTTAGACATTTTTCTAACAGAAATATAATTTAACTAATGTTTAATTTTTTTTATCATATAATTTAAAATAAGGATGTTTCAAATTTTTTTATAATCAGCTTTTTTTAAACATTGTGGGTATTAGCTAAAAAGTTCATTATCGAAATAAAATGCGAAACAAATCAGTGACAAGTGATAAGTTACAAGTGACAAGTTATTGATGATTTTCTTGCAGAAAATCTTTAACTAAGCCTTTGTTAGCTTCGCTAACAGGAAATTTGATCTTTTGCTATGCAAAAGGAATTTTTTTATCTTTTACTTAGTTAAAAGCTTTCGCTTGCGAAAGGTATCCACAACTTGTCACTTATCACTTGTAACTTGTCACTATAAATTTCGAACTTCTTCGCAATTTATAATAAAGTAGTATAATTATATTGAATATTACAGTTAAATGATGGGTAAAAATTAAATGTATGTAATTATTAATTGAAGTAAGGTGATTTTTTGGCAAAAGTTATTGAACTAAAAAAAGTAAATGTATTTTATAAAGATATTTGTGCTCTGGAAAATATCAATCTTTCTATTGAAGAAAAGGAGTTTTTAGCAATTTTAGGACCTAATGGAGGGGGAAAAAGTACATTATTAAAGTTGTTACTTGGAATAGTCAAAAAGGATAGTGGGTTAATAGAAATTTTTGGAGAAGACCCAAAGAATATAAAAAATAAAATTGGCTATGTACCCCAATACACTAAGTTTAATAAGAAGTTTCCCATAAATGTACGAGATGTAATATTAATGGGGGGATTGAAACCTAAGATAAAACCTTTTTATAAAAATAATAATAGTGATTTGCAAAAGGTAGATAATGTTATGAAAGAGTTAAATATATACCATTTAAGAAAAAGACAAATAGGTCAGTTGTCTGGGGGACAACTTCAAAAGGTGTTAATAGCAAGAGCGTTATTTATGAATCCACAAATACTACTACTGGATGAACCTACAGCTAGCTTAGATGGAGGAACAAAAACTCAGATATATTCACTACTAAAGAAACTCAATGAAAAGATGACAGTTATAATAGTTACTCATGACTATGGGGTAGTAAATTCTTATGTCAAAAATATAGCATGTCTTAATAAAACACTATATTATCATGGAGAAAAAGGAATGAATGAAAAATTAGTAGAAGCAATATACGGATGTCCTGTTGATTTAATTGCACATGGAGTGCCACATAGAGTTTTAGGGAAACATAGGGAGGGAATGTATTGATTGAAACAATAATTAATTACAGTTTTTTTAGGAATGCTGTATTTGGAATAGTATTAGCTAGTATTATTTGTGGCATAATAGGAACAGTAATTGTTGAAAAAAAGTTGGTAATGATGAGTGGTGGCATTTCACATACAGCTTTTGGAGGAGTAGGAATGGGTTATTTTCTTGGAATAGAGCCCATTATAGGGGCTTTGATTTTTGCAGTTATAGCTTCATTTGCAATAGCAAAAATAAATAGAAAATTTGGAACAAATGCGGATTCCTTAATAGGTATGTTTTGGGCATTGGGAATGTCTCTTGGAATTTTGTTTATTTCTTTTACACCAGGTTATCCTCCAGATATGACATCTTATTTATTTGGAGATATATTAACTATTTCAAAATTTGATCTAGTAATGATGATGATTTTAGTAATAGTGATAATTACATTTACAGTGGCTTTATTCAACTATTTTAAGGCATACTTATTTGACGACGAGTTTTCATATGTGATAGGAGTTAATGTGAATTTTATAGAGTACTTAATGTATTTTTTAATCGCATGTACAATTGTTGTTCTAATACGTGTAGTTGGCATAATGCTTGTTATAGCAATGTTGACTGTACCTCCAGCTATTGCAAAACAATTTACGTATAATCTGAAAAATATGATGATAACATCATCTGTTTTTGGTATAATATTTGGATTAATTGGACTTTATATTTCCTATAAATACAATATTGCTTCAGGAGCCTCAATAATTATCGTTTCTGTTATCTCATATTTATTAATTTCTATTATTAAGAAGATTGTTGGTAAGTTTTTGAGTAACAGAGAGATAGAAAAAGAATTTAATGGTTCAAAAAATTCTAATGCAGAATATTAGATTCAGTGTTATTTATAAAAAAAGTATATTAATATTTTCTTAAATTTACAGAAACTATTAAAATAATCTAAAAAGTTTGATATTATATTTATAGATATATTTATACTACTTTGTAGTTATTTATATCTATAATTCATAATGTACAATAATTGTGCATTTAATACAGATAATACCAAAGGAGAGAAACATATGAATTGGTTAAACAAATTAGAGAGAAAATATGGACGATATGCAATAAAAAATTTAATGATGTATATAGTTGGGTTAAATGCTTTTACATTTTTACTAATGTTTATGGTTCCAGGTGGGAGTTCAGTTGTATCAAAATTAGCTTTACATCCTGCGTATGTTTTGAGGGGTGAAGTATGGAGACTTGTAACTTTTATCTTTATACCCTTCACAAGCAATCTGATATTTATTATTTTTGCATTATATTTTTATTATTTAATAGGAACTACTTTAGAACATCAGTGGGGTAGTTTTAAATTTAACATGTATTATTTAATAGGTATGCTAGGTACGATTGTTGCTTCTTTTGTATCAAATGGTTGGGCAACAAATGAGTATTTGAACTTATCGCTATTTTTAGCTTTTGCATATTTGTTTCCTAATTTTACAGTACGCTTATATTTTATCCTTCCACTTAAAATAAAATATTTAGCATATTTAACTTGGGGATTGTTTGCAATTGATCTTGTATCCAAACCATGGTCAGGCAAATTTGCAATAATTGCCGCAATTATAAATTTCTTTATTTTCTTTGGTAAAGATATGTATAAGGATATAAAGATTAAGAGGCAGGTTTACAGTAATAGAAAAAGATTTAAATCTCAAATGAGAAAATGGCATAAATAGAAACGCATATATAGCTACAAAGGTGCATCACTTTGCTAAGAAATTCTAATTCATTTTCTTAAATACATGCTAAAAACTCAAACTCGCTAAGGCTCAAACATGAGTTTTCTTAACGCCTGTATTACGGAAATGAATAAGAATTTCTAAAGCTTGTTCTGATACCTTTTACGCTATATATGCGTTTCATGCTAACAAAAGGATGGAAAGTACAAGTGCGTACTTTCCTTTTATCGTATTTAGAATAGCACCCGTTAATGGGGTGCTTTTTCTAAGTACATTTCTCCTATTTTATAAACATCTCCCGCACCTACAGTTAAGAGTAGATCTCCGTCTTGTAAGTATGAGTTCAATTGTTCAACTATTTCTTTAAAGCTATGGATGTTATCACAAATCACGCCATTCTCTTTGATTTTCTCTGTTAGCATAGCTGAAGAGACAGTTCCATCATCTATTTCTCTTGCTGCATATATATCTGCTAAAATTAATTTGTCAGCACCGCTGAAGCACTTAGAAAACTCATTATATAAACTTTTTGTTCTAGAGTAAGTATGTGGTTGAAAAACACAAATGATTCTTTTGTGTGGAAAATTTTTGGCAGCTTCTAAAGTGGCCATTATTTCTGTTGGATGATGTGCATAATCATCTACTACAGTAACTCCATTTGATTCACCTTTTAACTCAAAACGTCTATGCGTTCCAAAAAAGCTTTCAATTCCGTCTACAATGGATTTGTTATCGATACCCAAACATAAAGCAGTTGAGATGCTTGCTAATGAATTAAGAATATTGTGATTTCCGGGCACATTTAAAGCGACATGGAATATTTGTTTTCCTTGTTGGGTTACATCAAATGAAGGACAACCATTTGATCTAAAAACAATATTTTCAGCTCTTATATCTCCGTTTTTTATACCAAAGCTTTTAGTCTTGTTTTTTGACTCTTTAGATATATTTAAAGCTCTTGGGTCATCTGCGTTGACTACTAGATAGCCATCATGTGGTATTAAATTAGTAAATTTCAAAAAAGTTTTTTCAATATGGTTTATATCTTTATAATAATCAAGGTGATCTTCTTCAATGTTAAGTATTAAGCCAATATATGGATAGAATTTCAAAAAAGATGCTTTGTATTCGCACGCTTCAGTAATAAAATATTCACTTTCACCAACTTTTACATTTCCATTTATTATATCTAGGTTTCCACCTACTAAAATTGTTGGATCTAATTGGGCTTTTAAAATTATATGAGAAAGCATTGAAGTAGTTGTAGTTTTACCATGGGTTCCAGCTATTGCTACGTTGTATTTATGACCTTTCATTATATGACCTAAAAATTCTGCCCTGTCCATTAATTGAATATTAAGTTCTCTTGCTTTTATAAGCTCTGGGTTATTTTCAGGTATTGCTGCAGTATAGACAACTAGATCAGAACCTAGAATATTTTTAGAATTATGTCCTATAAATATTTTTGCTCCCATCTTTGATAATTTATCTGTTAAATTTGAACTGCTTCTATCTGAACCAGAAACGATATACCCCTTTTGCAGCAAAATTTCAGCAAGGCCACTCATGCTAATTCCACCGATACCTATAAAATGGATTTTTTTATGTTTATCTTTGATAAAATCAAAAGACATCTAATCACTCCCTACAATATACGTTCTATTTAATAATTATATACAAAAATAGAGAAAAACAATACATTTATTACTAAAATAAATGAATTAAAATAAAAATTCATGATAAAAATAAAAAAAACTAAAGAAATTTCATTATTTTTATTGATAATAGATTGATAATAGACGAATAATAGAATAAAATATGAATAATAAGAAGTATTTTTGCTGTTATAGTTCGTAAAAAAACAATAGTAAATAATTAAAAAAAGGCTATGTTTTAAACTAGTTTTGATATTGAATAAAAAAAGATTTTAAGATAGTTAATAAAAAAGATAGGGGAATTTAGATGCCAAAGTTTAGTAGAAACCAAAGAATAGCTGTTATAACTAAATATTTAACAGAGAATCCAAATAGAGTTATTAATTTAAATCAGTTTATGTCCATGTTTAATGCTGCTAAGTCAACTGTTAGTGAAGATATTGTCGTTGTTAGAGAAGTTATGAAGAAAATGAATTTAGGAAAAATTGAAACAATTTCTGGTGCTTCTGGTGGTATTAAGTATACGTGTACAATTTCAGAGGATGATTCACTACAGTTTGCAAATAATGTGTGTGAAATACTTATTGATAAAAGTAGGATTGTTCCAGGAGAATTTATATATATTAGTGATATATTATTTGATCCTAAAATTGTTCATAAAGCAGGGGTAATACTTGCATCATCATTTTCAGAAAGTAAAATAGATTATGTTGTCACTGTAGAGACTAAAGGAATTCCTTTAGCATACGAAGTAGCTAAAATGCTGGGTGTTAACTTAATTATTGTTAGAAGAGATAATAAAGTTACTGAGGGTCCAACCGTTAGTATAAATTATGTTAGTGGTTCTAGTAATAGAATTCAAACTATGTCGTTATCTAAGAAATCAATTAAAAAGGACTCAAAATGTATTTTTATTGATGATTTCATGAAAGCTGGAGGCACTGCCATTGGAATAATTGATTTATTGAAAGAATTTGAGAGTGAATTGGTTGGGATAGGCGTACTAATAGATAATGTTAATATTAATAAAAAACTCAAAGAGAAGTATGTATCTATTATTGAGTTTAAAGGTTTTGAAGAAGATGGTAATCCAATTGTTTCACCGGCTATAGATAAAACACAATAAATTATATCCAACTAAAGGAAATAATAAAAAAATATCGAATATAATATAAGAGTGAGATAGATAAACTACTTCGTAGGTTATTGAGATTTTATAAATGGAGGTGAAATCTATGGAAATTGTTGATGTAAAAATCAGAATAATGGAAGGTATGGATAAAATGAAGGCTATTGCTTCTGTTAATTTTGAGGATGAATTTGTAGTTCATGATATAAAAGTCATAGAAGGGAAAAATGGTATTTTTGTTGTGATGCCAAGTAAAAAAATTGGTAAAGACAAATTTATAGATATAGCTCATCCGTTAAACTCATCCGTAAGAATGAAACTCCAAAAATTAGTTATAGAATCATATTTTGCTGCTTTGAAAGAAGAATTTATAGAATGTGAAAAATCAAATGATGAAGAAATAGATAAAAGAGAAGAAATAGATAAAAAAGTAGATACTTCCATAAAAGAAGGATTCATAGATAGTGAAATAGTAGAAGATATAGAAATTGAAGATAAAAAACTAGATAATAGAGAATCAGATACTTCTCTAAGAAAAGAAATTATAGAATATGAAATAGTAAATGACGAAGAATTAGATAAAAGGCTAGATATGGAATTTGATCCAAACAAAAGTATTTTGAATCGACAAATTTTAAAACCGTTAACAATTGAGTTCGAAGGAAATAAAATTGATATGGAAGTTTCTTCAGAAGAAATTGAAGTGTTACATGAAGAATATTTACAGACCAATGAAATAATAGAAGATTCAAAAGCACCAGAATTTACTTTGGTTATAGAAAATGATAGTTTTGAAGAAGAGAATGCTCTAGAAGTAGGGGATACTGTAGAAGAATATATAAAAGAAAAAAATATTGAAGAAGAGAATAATGAAGAAGAAAAAATAATAGCATCAAATATAACCATAGAAAAAGAAACAATAAAAGAATCAAAAGATTTTAAGGAACAAATTTTAGAGATTTTAGTAAGTGGAGATAGAATTTTACCTGGAGAAGAGTTATATATAAATGATTTTATATTAGATAGTGAATATAATGAAAAGATAGCGGAAGATTTAAAAGATAAGTTTCAAGAATATAATATTGATTGTTTAGTTGCTATGGATGATGTTAGTTGCTTATTAGCATATGAAGTATCAAAAAAAATGAATGCAGAATTGCTAGTAATTAAAAGAGGTGCTAATCATAATCTTGGAGCGTCTATAGCAGTAAACTACTTTGATGATAAAAATCAAATATTAAAAACATTAACTTTACCAAGAAGGAGTAAATTAGAAAATTGTTCTTGTTTGATGATTAATAGTGAAATAAAAGATGTAGCTATAATTAATGGTGTTAGGGATCTTTTATCCCAATTTAATTGTAGATTGGAAGGAATAGGTTCTTTGCTAGATTATACAATCAAACATAAAGAATTGTCAGTTTATTCTTATTCATTATTCAGGTATGCTGGTGTTGATGATAACGATATTCCAATTATTTACTAGTCATTATTGTTTGAATATAATAAAAATATTAAATTTTCAAAAATTTATTGAAATTTAGAAGGAAAAACGTAAAACATGTAGAATAGTATACTTAAAGCATCTTGGAGGTGGAGTTTATGCAAATTACTGATGTTAGAATTAGAAAAATTTCTGCTGAAGGAAAAATGAAGGCCATAGTATCGGTGACTTTTGATAATGAGTTTGTGGTTCACGACATTAAAGTTATTGAAGGACAAAATGGGCTCTTTATTGCAATGCCTAGTAGAAAAACTCCTGCAGGAGAATTTAAAGATATAGCTCATCCTATTAACACCGATACTAGACAAAAGATTCAGGAAGCTATTCTAAATGAATATGAGTTAGCAAAAAACAATGCTGATTTCAGGGATGAAGAAATAGCTATGGAGATTGAAGAGTAATAGGTGGAAAATAAAAAGGAGAATATGCTCCTTTTTATTTTTTTGGAAAATTTTAAATTTTCAAAATAATTTTAATAAGTCGTAATACCTTGAAAAATGGTATTAGATAAAATATAATAAAATAGGTGTAAAGAGACATTTGTGTTTTATTTATTAGCATAAATTATCAATTTGTGCTATATTTTTAAAATATATATGTTGCATTTAAAAAGAGGTGTTTAAATTGTATAAATGTGCATTGATTTTGGCGGCTGGTAAAGGTACTCGTATGAAATCAAAGTTACCAAAAGTAGTTCATAAGGTTTGTGGGAAAGAAATGGTTAACCACGTTATTGACAATTTGAGAAAAGCTGGAACAAAAGATGTAGATGTAATTATTGGTGATAGTGCAGAAGTAGTAAAGTCTGCTACTAAAGAAAAGAATGTTTCTTATTCATTACAAGAGGAACAATTAGGCACAGGACATGCTGTTCTATGTGCTAAAGAGTTTCTTCAAGGTAAAGAAGGAGTAGTAGCAATATTTACTGGAGATGCGCCACTAATATCTGAGAATACTGTTAGTGATTTAATAGAATACCATATAAACGGTAAATATGATGCTACAATATTGACATCTATACTCGATAATCCTTTTGGATATGGCAGGATCATAAGAAATTGTGATGGCATAGTAGAAAGAATTGTAGAGCATAAAGATTGCAATAAAGATGAACTAAAAGTGCAAGAGGTAAATTCAGGCATGTATTGTTTTAACATTTCAACTCTTTTAGATAAATTATATAAAATTAAGAATAATAATTCTCAAGGGGAATATTATTTAACTGATATTATTGAAATAATCAAGGCTGAAAATGGAAGTGTGGGTGCTATTGATGTTGCATTTAATGAAATCATTGGTGTTAATTCAAGAGTACAATTAGCAGAAGCAGAAGCAATAATGAGAAATAGAATAAATACTACTCATATGAATAATGGAGTAACCTTAATAGATCCAAAAAATACTTATATTGATTCTGATGTAATTATTGAAAATGATGTTATAATATATCCTGGAAATGTTATTGGAGGAGAAACAATTATTCGAGAGTCAACAATTTTATATCCAAATTCAAGGCTAGAAAATGCTGATATAGGTGAAAGTGTAACTATTCAAAGCTCAGTAATCTTAAATAGTAAGGTAGGTAACAATACTACAGTAGGACCTTTTGCATATATAAGACCAGATAGTGATATTGGCAAGAATGTTAAAATAGGCGATTTTGTAGAAATTAAAAAATCATCTATAGGAGATGGAACTAAAGTTTCTCATCTAACTTATATAGGAGATGCTGAAGTAGGTTCTGAGTGTAATTTTGGTTGTGGTACTGTTGTTGTTAACTACGATGGTAAAAAGAAACATAAAACTATTATTAAAGATAAAGCATTTATTGGATGTAATACGAATTTAGTTTCACCTGTAGAAGTGGAAGAAAATGCTTACATTGCAGCAGGCTCAACTATAACAGAAAGAGTTCCAGAGTCATCATTAGCAATAGCTAGAGCTAAACAGGTAGTTAAAGAAGGTTGGGTAGAGAAGAAGGGTTTATTAAAATAAGCAAAAATATTAGGGGGTACAGTAATGGTAATTAACGGCAAGTCGTTAAAAGTCTTCACGGGAAATTCAAACGAAATATTAGCAAAGGATATTGCGGATGTTTTAGAAGTTAAAGTAGGAGATTCAGAAGTAGGTAAATTTAGTGATGGTGAAATATCAGTAAATACTAAAGAAACTGTAAGAGGTCATGATGTATTTGTGATTCAATCAACAAATTCTCCAGTAAACGATAATCTTATGGAATTATTGATAATGATTGATTCGTTTAAAAGAGCTTCAGCAGGTAGAATTACTGCGGTAATACCTTACTATGGATATGCTAGACAAGACAGAAAAGCAAAAGCTAGAGATCCAATTACAGCAAAATTAGTAGCAGATTTAATTACAACAGCTGGTGCGGACAGAGTTTTAACATTAGATTTACATGCAGCTCAAATACAAGGATATTTTGATGTTCCAGTTGATAACTTGATGGGTGCACCAATATTAGCGAATTATTTTACTGAAAAAGGATTTGCTGATAGAGATGATGTAATTGTTGTTTCTCCTGATTTAGGAAGCGTTGCTAGATGTAGAAAGTTTGCAGACAGACTAAATTGTGAAATTGCAATTATTGATAAAAGAAGACCAAAAGCTAACGTATGTGAAGTTATGAATATTATTGGTGATGTTAAGGATAAAACAGTAATATTGCTAGATGATATGATAGATACTGCAGGAACTATTACTAATGGTGCAAATGCCTTAATGGAATTTGGTGCTAAAGAAGTATTTGCTTGCTGTTCTCATGGTGTTTTATCAGGTCCTGCTATTCAAAGAATAGAAGATTCAGCAATTAAAAAACTAGTAATGTTAAATACAATAGATATACCTGAAGAAAAAATGATAGATAAATTTGAAATATTATCAGTAGCTCCTCTTTTTGCAGAAGCTATCAAAAGAATATATGAAGATGTTTCAGTAAGTGGTTTATTTATATAATCTAAAATGCACATAAGAAGTGATTCTTATGTGCATTCTTTTATTATATAATAAAAGAAATGTTACAATTATATAAATTTATTTTAAATTTACTTAAAAATATTTAAAATTATGATATCTTATAGTAGAAGTCTATAATTTTGAGGAGGAATAATTTTGGAAGGAACAATGGGAAAAATATTAATCGTTGATGATGATGAAAATATATGTGAAGTTATAAAGATGTATCTAGAAAGTTCTGGATATATGACTAGAGTAAGTAATGACGGAAAAAATGCGCAAGAGGTATTCTTGGAGTTTAAACCTGATTTAGTGCTACTTGATATTATGCTTCCATATGTAGATGGGATAGATGTATTGAAATGGATAAGAAAAGAGTTCGAAACTCCTGCCATTATGCTTACTGCAAAAGGAGAAACTTTTGATAAAGTATTAGCATTAGAGTTAGGTGCTGATGATTATATTGTAAAACCTTTCGAACCAAAAGAAATGGTAGCAAGAGTAAAAGCGGTTATGAGAAGATATAACGTAGAAAGCACTGATAAAGAAGTACTAGAATTTGATAATTTAACTATAGATGTAAACTCTTATAGCGTTTTATATGAAAATAAAGAAATCAAGATGCCACCTAAAGAATTTGAATTACTATATTTTTTAGCAAGTAATAAAAAGAGAGTTTTTACAAGAGAACAATTGTTGTGTGAAGTATGGGGATATGATTATCCAGGCGATTCTAGAACTGTAGATGTTCATATAAAAAGGTTAAGGGAAAAAATAGAAGGCGGAAGCAATTGGAGCATAAAGACTGTTTGGGGAGTTGGATATAAGTTCGAGGTGGAATAATGAGGAAAAAAGGATTATTTTCTAAAATGGTTTTAACATATACACTTATTATTTCAATGAGTTTTGTGATTCTGGCAGCATTTCTCTCTTATTGGTTTGAAGGGTATTATTTTCAGCAGAGAAAAGAACAGTTAGATACAGAAGCACAGTATGTGGCTACAAGTTCGATAAATTACCTATACAATAAAATTAGTTCTCAAAGAATAACAGATATATTAAAATCTGTTGCAAGATATTCAGACTCAGATATTTTATTGATGGATACATATGGCTATCTGTATGCAACTTCAAAAGATGATTATCAGAACTTAATAGGTACTCAAGTCATAACAGAAGAATTATCTGATTTGCGTATGGGAAAAAGTGTTGAAAAGAGAGAAGTTTTTAACGAAACTTTTAAAATGCCGTCACATGTCTTTGAAATTCCTATATTTTATAATGATGTCTTTAAAGGAGTAATATTAATGAGTACTCCTATTAGTCATATAAAAGAACCGCTGCAAAAGGTTTATGAGATTATTTGGATATCTGCAGCAATTGCAATAATTTTATCTTTAGTAGTAATTCATTACTTCTCACAGAGAATAATTATCAGACCATTATCAAAAATCAATAGTGTGGCTGAAAAAATTTCCAATGGTGAGGTTGATAAAAGGGTTGATATACAGTCTAATGATGAAATAGGTGCTTTAGCGGATGCATTTAATACTATGGCGGATTCATTAGAAAAAGTTGAAATTAATAGAAAATCTTTTATAGCCAATGTTTCTCATGAGCTTAGATCCCCCATTACATCGATAAAAGGGTTCATAAGCGGAATTTTAGATGGAATTATACCAAAATCCAAAGAAAATTATTATTTGAATATAGTTCATGATGAAATTCAAAGGTTGACACGATTGATAAATGATTTACTAGATTTAAGTGCTATTGAAGAGGGGAAATTCAAATTACATATGATGGAAAACGATTTAAATGAGATAATAAAGGCTTCTGTGATAAAATTTGAAGCAGTAGTAAAAGCTAAAAAAATTAATATGGATGTATGGCTAGAAGATGATTTGAATGTGTTTGCAGATAGAGATAGAATTTCTCAAGTACTTACAAACTTAATAGATAATGCAATTAAATATTCTAATAATGAAGGATATGTTGAAATAAAAACAAAAACAAGAGGTAAGAAAGTATACGTGAGTATTTACAATGATGGGGCGAGTATCCCTGAAGAAGAACTCAGATATATTTGGGATAGATTTTATAAATCGGATAAATCAAGAACTGTAAAGGTTAGTACAGGTCTGGGATTATCAATTGTAAGAAAAATTATTATTGAACATGATGAAGAAATTTGGGTTGAAAATGGGAAAGATGGTGGAGTAACATTCTCTTTTACATTAAAAAAAGTGTAAAATGAAAGTTAACAAATTATAATAGTTTGTTCATATCTAATTCAGAATAATTTTCTATAATAAATACATAGACATACAACTTCAACTATAAATTAAAACAAGTCCAAGACTCATTGAAGCCTGAGCTTTTGTATATGTTTAGATTAAGTTTTAGTATGGTTTATCTTTAATTAGGAGGTGAATTGATGAATAGTAATAAAAATGATTTTGTCAAAGAAGATATTCAAAACGTTTCTTTTGAAGAAATTCAAGATCACCATTTTGGTAATATAAATTTTAAGAAAAGAAAAAGAAAATCTAAATGGATTAAGATTTTTTTAAGGGGAGTAATTTTTGTTTTGATAGCATCTTTGTCAGGAGCAGCAACTGCCTCTTTTATAGTAAATAAAAAAATCGACGAACTAAAATTAAAAGAAAGTGATAAAGTACTGAATGGAATAGTTGGGGTAAGTAATGAAGATTACTCAATAAATAAAGTGGCTGAAAAAGTAGGTCCAGCGGTAGTAGGAATTACAAGTATTTCAGACAATGAACTTATGGAGCAAAATAGTGTTGGTTCCGGAATAATATTTGAATCAAATGGGTACATTGTAACTAACTATCATGTTATTGAGGAGTTAGAAAAAGTATATGTTAAACTGCCTAATGGGAGAGATGCTATTTTAGCAAAAGTAATCGGAGTAGATAGTATTTCTGATTTAGCTGTTATAAAAATAGATGTTGGGAATTTACCAGCTGCTAAGCTAGGTGACTCTACCTCAGTAAAAGTTGGAGATACAGCAATAGCTATTGGGAATCCTTTAGGTGAAAAATTTGCAGGTACAGTTACTGCTGGAATAATAAGTGCTACTGATAGAAAAATAAGACTTCAAGATACAGTTTATAATGTTATTCAAACTGATGCTGCAATAAACCCTGGAAATAGTGGAGGGGCGTTGTGCAATATTAAAGGTGAAATTATTGGTATAAATAGTTTGAAAGTTAGTAATGTACTTAATAATACAGAAGGTATGGGATTTGCAATTAAAATAAATGAAGCAAAGAAAATCATTGATGAATTGATGGAAAGTGGGAGAGTATCAAGACCTAGAATGGGAATTCGATGTAGAACAGCTTTAAGAAGTGACTCTGAAGAAGTTCGAGGAGTATATGTAGCTGATGTTATGGAAGGCAGTGGAGCTGATGCTGCTCATATTAATGTCGGTGATATAATAGTGGAGTTTGATGAAAGTATAGTCGTGAAATTTGATGATTTAATTAGCATAGTTGAGAGTCATAATATTGGAGATAAAGTCTCCTGTAAAATATGGAGAGATAAAGAATATATTGATGTGGAAGTAGAATTAAAGGATTTTAAAGAGGAATAAAGCCCGTTAAACAGGGCTTTATATTTTTTTACTTTTAGGGTATTATGTTTATAGATAAAATACTGTGTAAGTTTATCTATAAACAATTCACAATTATGAATTCACAATGCACAATTGTGGATATCTTTAACTGTGAATTGTGAACTGTGCATTAAATATAGATTGTTGCTAGAGTTTGGAGGTAAGTATATGTATTTAATAGTTGGATTAGGAAATCCTGGTAAAAAATATGAACACACGAGACATAATATTGGATTTGATGCTATAGATTTATTGGAAGATGAGTATAATATTGAAGTCAATAGGAAAAAATTTAAAGGTATGTATGGAGTTGGAGATATAAAAGGGGAAAAAGTATACCTTTTAAAGCCACAGACATATATGAATTTAAGTGGTGAGAGTGTACGAGAAATAATGGATTATTTCAATATACCACTTGAAAAAATTATAGTTATATATGATGACATAAGTTTAGAAGTAGGTAAAATAAGAATCAGAAAAAAAGGAAGTGCTGGTGGGCATAACGGTATTAAAAACATTATAGCTCACTTATCTACCAATGAATTCTTGCGTATAAAAGTAGGGGTAGGAGGACCTGATAAAAATAGTTTAGTAAATCATGTTTTGGAAAACTTTTCAAAAGATGATAGAATAAGAATAGAAAAGACTCTTGATGCTGTTATATTAGCTACAGAAACAATAATATTAGATAATGTAGATGAAGCTATGAATAAATACAATGGGTTTACGCTAGATATCTAGTTTGTGAGGTGTTATGTAATGAGATTGAAAGGATTAATAGATCCTTTATTGAACAGTAATGATTTTATAAATATCATGGATGATATTAGAGAAAAAAGACTTCCTTTAGAAATAAATGGACTTTCGGATTCAGGTAAAGCTTATTTAATATATTCATTATTCCATAAAAGCGATAAATCAACTTTTATAATAACAAGTTCTGATGTTGAAGCCAAAAATATGTATGAAGACTTGTCTTTTTATTATCCTTCCGTTTATTTTCTGCCATCAAAGCCTGTAGTTTTTTACAACGTTTATGCTGTTTCAGGTGACTTGAGGTGGGAGCGTTTAAAAGTCATAAAAGAAATATTGAATAATAAAAAGAAAATAATTATTACTAGTATAGAATCTATGATGGCTGCGTGTGTATCTCCAGAATTGTATAAGAAAAATACAGTGAAAATATCTTTAGGAGATGTAATTAATGTAGATGAATTAGTCCAAATATTAATAGACAGTGGTTACAGACGTGTAAATATGATTGATTCAAAAGGCCAATTTTCTATTAGGGGTGGCATAATAGATATTTACTCTCCGGTAGAGGCTCTTCCTTATAGAATAGAATTATTTGATGATGAAGTTGATTCTATAAGAAACTTTAATATTGAATCTCAAAGAAGTATAGAAAAAGTAAATAATATTGAGATTTTTCCAGCAAAAGAACTTATACTAACGGATAATGAAATAGCTAAAGGAGCAGAAAGAATTCAAAAGGATTTTGATCATCTGATTCAAAAATTATCAGATGATGAAGATATTGATAAGACTAGTAAATCAATAAATAGAAATCTTGAGTTGTTAAAGGAACATAGAACTTTCGATACTATAGAAAGTTATTTGCCATATTTTTATGATAACACGTATACTCTATTTGATTATATGAAAGACTTCATAGTAATTTTAGATGATGAAGTTAGAACTCTAAATAGAGCTAATAGTGTATTTTTTGAATTTCAAGATGATTATAAAAATTATTTACAAAGAGGTAATGTACTTCCTAAACAAGCAGAACTAATCTCTGATAAAGAAAGTTTTTATAGTTATTTACAAAATACAAACCTTGTAGCATTTAATCCAATAGCTAAGTCAAGTTCTCAAAATGAATTAATGAAAAGGAGGCACTTGAGATTTGAACAAATAACTTTGAGTGGCTACCAAGGAAAAATGGATTTACTTATAGAAGATATAAAACGAATGCAATCTAAGAATTATAAGACTATTATTTTATCAGGTACTAGGCCAAGAGGAGAAAGACTTGCGAGTAGTTTGAGAGAAGAAGGCTTAAACTGTGTTTATAAAGATAAAATTGAAAAAATAGATTCAGGAAAAGTTGTTATAACATTTGGGAATCAACAAAAAGGATTTCAATATCCGGATTTAAATATTTGTGTTATTTCTGATAAAGATATTTTTGGTAAATCAAGAAAAAAATCTAAGAGAATCAAAGGGAAGGGTATTTCAAAGATAAGTAGTTATACAGATCTCAAACCTGGAGATTATGTTGTACATACCAATCATGGAATAGGTGTATTCAAAGGGATAAAACAATTAGATGTTCAAGATTGTAAAAAGGACTATCTAGAGCTTAAATACAATTCAGGGGACAAACTCTATGTTCCTGTTGATCAACTGGATTTAGTACAAAAATATGTTGGTTCAGAAGGGAAACAGCCTAAAGTCAACAAATTAGGTGGTAATGAATGGAGTAAATCAAAGAAAAAGGTTAGAAGAGCAATTAATGAGATTGCAGAAGATTTAGTTAAACTTTACGCTATAAGATCAACCCTTAAAGGGCATAAATATAACAAAGATACAGTATGGCAAAAACAATTTGAAGAAGAATTTCCATTCCAAGAGACTCCAGACCAATTACAAGCCATTGAAGAGATAAAAGATGATATGGAATCAAATAAAGTTATGGATAGGTTATTATGTGGAGATGTAGGCTATGGTAAAACAGAGGTTGCCCTTAGAGCTGCTTTTAAAGCTGTTATGGAAGGAAAACAAGTTGCTATATTAGTACCAACTACTATACTTGCAGAGCAGCATTATAATAACATAATTAAAAGATTTTCGGATTTTCCTGTTAAAATAGATATGATAAGTAGATTTAGAACACCAACTCAACAAAAGAAAACTCTTTTAGAAGTAAAAGCTGGAAATGTAGATGTTTTAATTGGAACGCATAGAATTTTGCAGAAGGATGTACAATTCAAGGAATTAGGTTTATTAGTAGTTGATGAGGAACAGAGATTTGGGGTTACACATAAAGAGAAAATTAAAAACTTAAAGAAAAATATTGAAGTATTAACACTTACAGCGACTCCAATACCAAGAACCCTTCATATGTCATTGACAGGAATAAGAGATATAAGTGTTATTGAAACACCTCCAGAAGAAAGATATCCTGTTCAAACATATGTTGTAGAATTTAATGAACAGTTAATTAGTGATGCTATATTAAGAGAATTAGATAGAGATGGGCAAGTATATTTTGTATATAACAGAGTGGAAACTATAAAAGAAATGGCAGTATACTTAAATAATCTTGTACCTGATGCGAGAATTGCTGTTGCTCATGGTCAAATGAAAGAACGAGAACTTGAAAAAGTAATGTTAGACTTTATGGATAAAAAATATGATATACTACTTTGTACAACTATCATCGAAACCGGGCTAGATATCCAAAATGCTAATACAATGATTATATATGATGCAGATAAGTTTGGATTATCCCAACTTTATCAGCTACGGGGACGAGTGGGTAGAACAAATAGAATTGCATATGCTTATTTGACATATAAACCTGACAAGATATTGTCTGAAGTTGCTGAAAAAAGATTGAAAGCTATCAAAGATTTTACTGAATTAGGTTCTGGATTCAAAATAGCGATGAGAGATTTAGAGATAAGAGGTTCAGGGAATGTTATTGGTAACTCACAGCATGGTCAAATGGCTTCGGTTGGTTACGACTTATATTGTAGAATGTTAGAAAACACAATAAAGATGCTAAAAGGGGAAATTGAAAAAGAACCAATAGAAACTACTGTTGATCTAAAAATAGATGCCTTTATTCCTGAGAGATATATATCAGATGAAATGCAAAAAATAGAAGTGTATAAAAGAATTGCGTCTATTGATTCAGAAGAAAGTTTGATGGATATTCAAGAAGAATTAGAAGATAGATTTTCAGATATTCCAGATTCTGTTGATAATCTTATGAAAATAGCTTTGTTAAGAAGTATAGCGAATTCTTTAGGTATCGAAGAGGTAAAAGAAAAAAATAATGAAGTAATCATAAAATTTGAAAACAATAATCACTTTAGTGGAGAATTTATAAATGGCATACTCCAAGAATACAGTAATTATATAGTTTTCAGTTTAGGTGATAAACCTATTATTAATTTTGAATTGAAAGAAGTAAAAAAAGAATTTTTAGTTAATATTTTGAAAGAATTCTTTGAACATTTAAAATCACTTATTGAAACAAAATAATTTTGTGGTAGAATTAGTTTATGCATAAAAAACTGAAAACGGAGGAAAGTAAATTGAAGAATATAAAAAAAATAGTTGCAGCCTGTCTATTAGGTACGTTAGTGGTGACTACAGCAGGTTGTGCTTCTATAGAAAAAACACAAGCGGCTATAGATAAAACAGTCATAGCTAAAGTTAATGACGAAGAAATAACTAGAAAAGATTTGGATAGTGATTATGAAGTTGGAGCTATTATTGAAAAAACGAAAGAGCAATACGGTGAAAACTATAAAGATAATAAAGAAGCTATGGAATATTTGAAAAGTCAAAAATCAAGAGTTTTAGAAAATATGATTTTAGAAAAAATTCTTGTTGCAGAGACTGAAAAAAGAGAATTGATGCCTACAGATGAAGAAATTAGTGAAGGTGTAAACCAGCAAATAGAGGCAATCAAAAGTCAATATGATGACGAAGCTAAATATTTAGAAGATTTAAAAGCACAGGGTGCAAGTGAAGAAATATTAAAAAATTATTTTGAAAAGACAATAATATTCAAAAAATTACAAGAAGATATTCTTAAGGATGTTAAGGTAAGTGAAGAAGAAGTTAAAAATCAATATGATAAATATAAAGATAAATATCCAGCAGATAATGAAGATCCTACAATGTTAGCTTTATCACACATTTTAGTAGCAACTGAAGATGAGGCAAAAGAAGTTAAGAAAAAATTGGATGATGGAGCTACATTCGCTGATATGGCTAAAGAATATGGAACTGATGGAACAAAAGATAATGGTGGAGAATTAGGAGAAGTTCCTGCAAATACTACTAGTTTCGATGCTGACTTTATGAATGGAGCATTAGTGTTAAAAGAAGGAGAAATATCTGATCCTGTTAAAACTCAATTTGGATATCATCTTATTCAATGCACTAGTAGAAAAGAAAAGCCAGCTAAAGCCTTTGAAGAAGCTAAAGAATATATAGAATATGAACTTTTAATTGCAAAGCAAAATGAAGCTGTTAATGTTGCTTTAGAAGAATTAAAAGAAAATGCGAATATAAAAAAATATGAAGATAAACTTATCTAAATAATGATGCCTTACAGGGATTCTTAAAAGTAAAATAAGATCCTTGAAGGCATCATTTTTTTAGTATAAAAATTAATGCTATACAAATGTGTATAAAATTTCATATTTGTACGGATAATAATATCGAAATAGATTTTTAATAATTAAGGAGGTAAATTCTAGATGAAAGCCACAGGTATTGTTAGAAGGATAGACGACCTAGGAAGAGTAGTAATACCTAAAGAAATAAGAAGGACTCTAAGAATAAGAGAAGGAGATCCTCTAGAAATATTCACTGATAGAGAAGGAGGCGTTATACTTAAGAAATATTCACCAATTGGAGAATTGAGTGATTTCTCAAAAGAGTATTCAGAATCTCTACATTCAACAATTGGGAACATAATTTTAATAGCGGACAAAGACAGTATCATTTCAGCTAGTGGAGCACCAAAGAAAGAATATGTAGACAAAAAAATAAGTGCAGAATTAGAAAAGATTATGGAAGAAAGACAGACTGTAAATATGGGGGAAGGTTCAAATAAATTCGTCCCAATAATTGACGATGAAGAGTTCGAAGGCAAATATTCATCTCAAGTTTTTTCACCAATTATTGCTGAAGGAGATGCTATTGGAGCAGTTATGATAGTATCAACAGAAGATAAAGTTAAGTTTGGTGAAATGGAAGAAAAAATGGCTGAAACAGCAGCTTCTTTTCTAGGAAAGCAAATGGAACAATAAATGGCGGGTTACTGCCATTTATTTTTGTAATAAAACCCCTCTAAATTTAATATAAATGCTATAGACAAAATACCATATATAGATAAAACGCGGAGGGATGAAATTGAAAAGACAATCTTTATTTAAAGGTACGTTAATACTAGGGATGGCAGGAGTTTTTGCCAGATTTATCGGAATTTTTTTTAGGATACCTCTTACAATTTTAGTAGGTGATGAGGGAATAGGGTATTATCAAATGGCATATCCTATGTATATGTTTTATATTGCGCTATCATCAGGTATCCCTTTAGCAATGTCAAAAATAATATCTGAAAGAATTGCAGACAATGATGAAGTAGGTACGCTTAGAGTTTTTAAAGAAGCTTTATTATTAATGTTTTTAATAGGTATTGGTACGAGCTCATTTATGATTATTTTTTCCAAAAACTTAATAAACATATTTAAATGGGATATAAAAGCATATTACTCTTTAATAGCATTAGGAATAGCTCCTATATTTATATCCATTATGGGTGTATTTAGAGGGTTCTTTCAAGGATTGCAGAACATGACACCTACTGCTATTTCACAGATTTTAGAGCAAATTGGACGTGTTGTTATAGGGATAGGGTTAGCAATACTATTGCTCCCAAAAGGTGTAGAATATGCAGCAGGAGGAGCTACTTTAGGAGCGGCAGCTGGTGGTATTCTTGGAACTATGTTTTTATTTAGTAAATACATAAAAATAAGGAAAGAATTCAAAGTAAAAAAAGTAGGATATGATCCAAAAGTAATGAATACTCTTCTAAAGCTTGCTATACCAATCTCTTTAGGTGGAGCAGTTGGAACAATAATGAATTTGATTGACTCAATAATAGTCCCACAAAAATTATTAAAAGCGGGGTATTCCCTAAAATCAGCAACAGTATTATATGGCCAATTAACAGGAAAAGCTTCTGTATTATCAAATGTCCCTTTGACTCTATCAGTGGCTTTATGTGCTTCTTTGATTCCTATAATCTCAGCGGCATACTCACGGGGGGATTTTAAAAAAGTAAAATACAACATTACAAATGCACTTAAGCTTTCGGTTTTAATAGCTTTACCAGCAATGTGTGGACTTTACATATTATCAAAACCCATAATGGTACTTATTTTTAGAGGTCAAGCTGGAGGACATGATATTTTAAAATATGCTTCTTTGGCTATTCCATTTATTATTTTGACTCAGTCTACTACAGTAATATTACAAGCTACAACATCAAAGATAATGCCGATAATAAATCTATTAATAGGTTGTGTAGTAAAAATAATTTTGGCATCTATATTAATTCCTAGACCAGAAATAAATATTTTTGGTGCAGTTATTAGTACAATGGTAGCTTATTTTACTTCGTTTAGTTTAAATATGTTTTTGATAAGAAGAAAATTAAATATTAAAATTAATTTTTATGAAATTTTAATAAAGCCAGCATATGCAGCAATTTTAATGTCGGTTATGGTTGTCTTTACCTATACAAAGTTGTATAATCTAACAATGAGTAATTCATCAGCTTGTGTACTGGCAGTATTTACAGGTATAATAGTATATGGATTATTTATATTAATATTTGGAGTTTTTGACTATAGCAAAGCTAAGAAAAGGCTAGGAAAAAAGCTTTGTAAGAAAACTTCATGATTGTGAGGGAAAAGCATGATTAAAATTGTAGGTTTAGGCCCTGGGAATATCGACGCATTGACAATAGGAACATTAAAACTATTGAAAAATAACGAAAATATTTTTTTTAGAACGGAAATACACCCAAACGTAAAAGAGCTAAAAGAAAATGGAGTGAATT
Source organism: Clostridium sediminicola (assembly GCF_050402865.1). Classification (NCBI taxonomy): domain Bacteria; kingdom Bacillati; phylum Bacillota; class Clostridia; order Eubacteriales; family Clostridiaceae; genus Clostridium; species Clostridium sediminicola. The sequence continues at coordinate 24,255 of NZ_BAABMF010000017.1, read as the reverse complement.
ATAAAAGTTACGATTTTTTATATGAGAAATCAGATGATTTTGATTACGTTTACAGTGAAATTGCAAATGATTTAATAAAGCAGCATGAAAAATCCGGAAACATTGTATATGCTGTACCGGGACATCCGTTAGTAGCAGAAAAGTCAGTGAATTTATTACTAAAACTTTGCAAGGAAAAGAACGTTGATTTTGAGATTTTACCCGCTGTAAGTTTTATAGATGCAATGATAGAAAGTTTGCAGATTGATCCTATTGGTGGATTAAAAATTATCGATGCATTTGATATAAATAATCAAATTTATGATAAAAGAGTTGACACTGTTATAACACAGGTATATGATAAATTTATCGCTTCTGAAGTTAAGCTTAAATTATGCGAGTATTACAAGGATGACACAGAAATTTATTTTGTTAGAGCGGCTGGAGTAAAGGGGCTTGAAAGTATAAGAAAAATTTATCTTTATGAACTTGATAGACAAGAAGATATTGATTATTTGACATCGGTTTATATTCCAAAAGATTTAGATAATACTAGGGATTTTTATGATTTGCTAAATATTATGGAAAAACTCAGGGGAGAAGATGGCTGTCCTTGGGATAGAGAACAAACCCATGAATCTATTAAAAGATGTTTTATAGAAGAATGTTATGAAGTTCTTGAAGCTATAGATAATAAAGATGTTGATGGAATAATTGAAGAATTAGGCGATGTACTCCTACAAGTGGTATTTCATTCACAGATAGGTAAGGATGAAGGATATTTTAGTGTAAATGATGTTATTGAAGGAATAAGTAATAAATTAACCATCAGACACCCACATGTTTTTGGAAACACTAAAGTGAAAGATTCAGATGATGTATTAGTGAACTGGGAGAAGATTAAAAAAGTTGAAAAAGATATTAATTCCTATACAGAGGAACTAAAAAGAGTTCCCCAAAATTTGCCAGGTTTAATAAGGGCTGAAAAAGTTCAAAAGAAAGCTGCTAAAGTTGGATTCGATTGGGATGATGTATCTTATGCATTTGATAAAATAATTGAAGAATATGAAGAAGTCAAAAAGGTATATAAATCCCAAAATAAGGCAAAAATACAAGAAGAAATAGGAGATTTAATATTTACTTTGGTAAATGTGGCAAGATTTCTTGACATTGACCCCGAGTTTGCATTAAATTATACTATAGAAAAGTTTATTTCAAGATTTCAATACATAGAAGAATCAGCTTTAAAGACTGGGAAAAAATTAGAAGAAATGAATTTGGAAGAAATGGATAAACTTTGGGAAGAAGCAAAAAAGAATAAATATTAAAATTTTGAAAAAATTTCTTCAAAAAGAAGGATTTTTAAATAAAAAAAAGAATAAAACTTATATCTTTACGATTATTTTAAGGAGGTAACAAAAGTGAATAAATCTGATTTAGTAGCAAAAATGGCTGATAAGAGTGGGTTAACAAAAAAGGATGCAGAAATGGCTTTAAAAGCATTTATAGAAAGCGTAGAAGAAGCGTTAGAAGGTGGAGATAAAGTACAATTAGTTGGATTCGGTACTTTCGAAACTCGTGAAAGAGCTGAAAGACAAGGAAGAAATCCTAGAACTAAAGAAGTAATAACAATTCCAGCATCTATAGCTCCTGTATTTAAAGCAGGTAAAGAATTCAAAGAAAGAGTTAACAAATAATAAAAGCCCAGGATACTGGGTTTTTTGTTTTATATTGCGTAGGAAGGTATTTATAGTTTCTTTAAAAAAGAGCTGAGATACGGTTTTTCTACTTTATAGGAGGATAGTATGAGATTAGATAAATTTTTGAAGATATCTAGAATTATTAAAAGAAGAACAATTGCAAAAGAAGCATGTGTAAGTGGTAGAGTGTCAATTAATGGAAAAAATGCAAAAGCCAGTACAGAAGTGAAAGAAAATGATATAATAGAAATTAGGTTTGCTAAAAGCGAACTTAAAGCAAAAGTCTTAAATATTGCTAGTCATGTCAATAAGGCTGATGCTAAGAATATGTATGAGATAATTATTGATTCAGAAGAAAATCAACCATAACTGTGTACTAATAGTTAACCCCTTCACAGAGTAATTGAATACCTTGTAGACTTGTAATGATTTGTAGTTTTAGTTAGTTATCCATAGTAATAAAAACTGCAATTATAGCATATAAATATTTACAAGTAGGAGGGGTGACCATGGAAGCAAAAAAAGAAATAGTTGATATAAATAAAAGTAATTTATCTTTAGAAAATAGGAATAAATTAGTCCTTTCAGGAGTGGTAGAAGTAATATCCTTTGATGAAAACATTATACAACTTGATACAAAGCTTGGGAAGTTAACTATAAAAGGCGAAGGTTTGAAAATGAATAAACTTGATGTTCAATATGGTGATGTGATTATTCTAGGACAGGTAAATAGCATTATTTATTCTACAACTCAAAGTAAAAGTGATAAGGAAAGTATAATCGCAAGATTATTTAGGTGAGTAAATTATGATTATGGAATTAGATACTCAACTAAATGTTTTATTTTTTAGTCTGACAACTGGATTAATAACCGGGATTTTATTTGATATATATAGGATAATCAGAGGTTTTGAAAACCCAAATAGATATCTTACATTCATTGAAGATATATTATTTTGGATTTTAGTTGGTTTGCTTGATTTTATCTTTTTATTATATAATGGATATGCTTATGCTTTATTGTATGTATATCTCTTGATTTTTTTAGGAATATTTTTGTATATCAAGCTTTTTAGTAATTACTTTATAAAATTTGAAAATAAATTGTTGAATTTTATCCTAAAATTAATTAGAATATTATTTAACATAATAATATACCCTCTAGAGCTATTTTATTACAATATTATCAAGAAAAATAGAAATAATTCTTGAATATATATTAAAAGACATCTAAAATATAGATATAATATATTTTAGGAGTATTGAGATGAAAAATAAATCTAAATCGAAATCAAAATTGAAAAATTTAATATTAGCTGCAATTTTTATCTATTTAGGTTACACTTTTATTCATCAAGAGATTGTAATGAATAAGAAAAAAGCAGTTTTAGCTAATTATTCAATGGAATTAGAAAAAGTTGAAGATGAAAATAAAAATTTGCTTGATCAAATAAAAATGTCCAACACTTTTAGATATGTTGAAAAATTAGCAAGAGAAAGGCTAGGGTTTATTAAAGAAGGAGAAACAGTTGTAGTTGATGAAGAGCAACAAAACCAATAATAAGTTCGCAATAATTTTTTATATACAATGAGGAGGAATTTTATTAACATGGCCTTAATATTAGGAAGCATTTTAGAAGGTACAGTAGTTAACATTACTAAATTTGGAGCATTCGTAGAAGTGGAGGGGAAAACTGGTCTTGTTCATATATCTGAAGTTTCTGATACATATGTAAAAGATATAAAAGAACATTTAAAAGAGCAAGACAAAGTTAAAGTAAAAGTTATCTCTGTAGATGATGGTGGACGAATTAGTTTATCAATTAAGCAAGCGAACCCAAAAAAGAAATCTGTTAGACCAGAAGAAATTGACTGGAACAAAAACAGAGAAAAAAAAGTAAAAGAAAATTTTGAAGACGCTCTATCAAAGTTTTTAAAAGATAGTGAAGAAAGAGCGCAAGACTTGAAAAAGCACCAAAATGGTAAAAGTGGCAAATATTCCAAAAAAGGATAACAAGATAAAAAGGAACTTTCGTTCCTTTTTTATTTTACCTTAAGGCAGTTATAGTGCGTGTTTATAGACTGTATAACTTTAATAAATAAAAGAAATAAAAATAAAATAAAAAAAAGTGTTGACAATGAAAAATGATTAATATATAATAGTCTATGTCGCCAAACGGAGACGAAAAAGAAATGCCGAAGTGGCGGAACTGGCAGACGCACAGGACTTAAAATCCTGCGATGCTAACACATCGTACCGGTTCGATTCCGGTCTTCGGCACCAATAACGCGGGGTGGAGCAGTTGGTAGCTCGTCGGGCTCATAACCCGAAGGTCACAGGTTCAAGTCCTGTCTCCGCAACCAAAAAAACTAATATCATGCATTAAGGCGGAATAGCTCAGCTGGCTAGAGCAATCGGTTCATACCCGGTGGGTCGTAGGTTCAAGTCCTATTTCCGCTACCAAATGCCGAAGTGGCGGAACTGGCAGACGCACAGGACTTAAAATCCTGCGGTGCTAACACACCGTACCGGTTCGATTCCGGTCTTCGGCACCAATAACGCGGGATGGAGCAGTTGGTAGCTCGTCGGGCTCATAACCCGAAGGTCGCAGGTTCAAGTCCTGCTCCCGCAACCATTAGTTTTTTGATGCTTATTGAAAAGCTGAATAGTTTCATTAATACCAAGAAAACTATTTGTGTTGCAAGTTGTGAATTCTTAAATATATAATAACGCGGGGTGGAGCAGTTGGTAGCTCGTCGGGCTCATAACCCGAAGGTCACAGGTTCAAGTCCTGTCTCCGCAACCAAAAATCTAATATTTATGTAATGAGGCGGAATAGCTCAGCTGGCTAGAGCAATCGGTTCATACCCGGTGGGTCGTAGGTTCAAGTCCTATTTCCGCTACCATATATAGAAAGCACTTATAATTTATAAGTGCTTTTTTTTATTGTATAGAAAAGTATAAAATTTATACTTTTCTATGCAATAAAAAATGAAGGGGTGCAGGGGAAGTATTTCCCGCTTCTTTTAGGAGGGTGCTCAGATGCGATAGCGTCGTCGAAGGGAACCTAAGGTTCCATAGCCAATCGGCTTTGCCGCTTTTTTTTTATATATTTTAGTTTTAAAGTGATTTATAATGCACATTAATTATAGATTGAGAAACAAGTTTGAAATTTATAGTGACAAGTTACAAGTGGCAAGTTGTGGATACCTTTCGTAAACGAAAGCTTTTAATAAAACAAAAGATATAAAAAATCCTTTTGCGTAGCAAAAGATCTTTATTCCATCATCAAAAATGATATAGGCTTAGTTAAAGATTTTTTCAAAGAAAATCATCATTAACTTGTCACTTGTCACTGTTTTAGTTCGTCTTTTATTTCAATTGTGTCTTTCATTTTTAAGTAAAATGTCAAATTGAATTGCTATGACAAAAATCGTATGACAAAATCTATAATAAAAATATATATATGTTAATAATTTATATTCTTAAAAATATAAAAATTATCATTAGATAAAAACAAATACAAGAGTTTTGAAGTGATTAAGGATATTTTTTTATAAAAAGAAAAACTGAAAAGAAAATCGTTAAAAGTAATAATTTAAAAATTTCTAACACCTCATGTCTTACGATTTTTTTTTTAGAGCACGATTAATTGACAATAAATTCCAGTTAACTTTGTTATAATTTAAACTGTCAATCAAATCTTTGGAGGTGTTTATTGTGCAATATGGAGTTGAAGTATCAACTTATAATAGAGTGAGGAAGAAAAGAAATAAAAGTAAAAGCAAATTAGAAAATTCGAAGCTCTTAAATATAGCCTTATATTTCAGTATTTCTTTTTTTGTTAGCAGAGTATTGTTATTGAATGTAGATCAAACTATAGCACCTTTTGGGATTGCATTTGTGATAGTCATGACCTTTTATAAAGAAGAAGATTTATTATTACCATGTGCACTAGGAAGTTTTTTTGCTTATATGTTCTTAATTGATAAAGTTAGTAATATATATGAGTATTTTATTGTATTATCAACTATAGTTATTCTAGCATACTTAATTGGGAAATTTAAAAGAGAAACAAAGTTGGCAATTATTCTTGGCGTAGTATTTATAGAAATGATTTTAAGTGAAATTTTTATTAGTGGGTTATCAATAAATATAGCATTCTTTAATGCTTTTTTACAAATGACCTGTATCTTTCCATTATATTTTATGATAGGTAAATCAATAATATGTTTCAGAAATATTAAAACTAAACATTTGTATAATAGTGAAGAGATATTAAGTATGGCGATATTAGTCTCTTTAATAATTTCAGGAACATGGGGACTTGATTTCTATGGATTATCATTGAAAAATTTATTGGGTTTTTTATTTATATTAATTATGGCATATGTAAATGGCAGTACAACAGGAGCAGCTTCAGGAATTGCATTAGGAGCAATAATAGGTATGTCTTCAAATAATATTCTAATATACATAAGTGTATTTGGAACTTGTGGGTTAATCGCAGGTTTATTTAGAGATAGTGGAAAATGGATAAGTGGTACTAGTAGTTTAATGATTTTTTTAATATTAAAATTATATGCGAATTTAAGCATTGAATTTAATTTACTTGAAGTAATTATACCGTGTATTATATTTTTCGTTTTACCAGGGAAGGTATATAATAAATTTATTTTAGAACTGGATTGGGAGAAAAAGCAACGGTATTTAAATAAAGATTATATAGATAAAATGAAAACACAGTTAACTAATAGACTTTTTGATTATTCAAATATATTAGAGAATGTTTCAGAAGTTTTGTTTAATCTAGCAGAAAATGATAAATTGGCTATGAAAAATAAAGGTAATGCTCTTGTGGAAAAATTAGCAGATAGAGTTTGTAGTAATTGCGATATGAGTTCAATATGTTGGAAAAGAGAAAACTATATTACCTATGCCGCATTTGGGGAATTAATAGAAAACTATGAGGAAGGAAGGAAAGGTGTTATACCTCATGAAATAGAGCGTAAATGTATAAAAAGAACCTTGATAATGAGTAACACCGAGGAAATAGTTAATAACCATATTATAAGTGAAATGAGTCGTAAAAAGGTAAGCGAATCAAGGAATCTATTATCTAGTCATATAAAAAGAATGTCTTCATCTATCAAAGAACTTACAGATGATTTTAATGATGATGTAAAAATGGATTTTGATACTGAAAAAAAAGTTAGAAAACTTCTAGAAAACAAAGGAATTAAATTCAAAGATATATACTGCATAAATGATAAAAATGAAAGAGTGGTTATATACGCTACACTGCCAGCATGCTGTGGAGTGCAATTATGTGTGAAAAAAATAGTTCCTTTGCTCAATCAAGTGTTGAAAACATCTATGTGTATTAGAAATGATGGATGTGATATAGATAAGAATACTAATCTTTGTAGAGTTGTTTTCGAAGAAACACCTAAATATTATGTGTCTACTTATGCTACTGCTGAATGCAAAAAAGGAAATAAGTTTAATGGTGATAGTTATTGTTATGGTAAATTACAAGATGATTCGTATATTAATGTAATAAGTGATGGTATGGGATCAGGTATTGAAGCTAATCAAGAAAGTAAGGCAACAATAGATTTAATGAAGACTATGATTAAATCAGGGTTTAATGAAAATAGTGCCTTGAATATGGTCAATTCAGTTATGACTTTGAAATTTTCTGAAGATGAAAAGTTTTCAACAGTTGATTTGATGAATATTAATTTATATACTGGGGAGCTAGATTTTATGAAAGTAGGAGCTGTTGCAAGTTTTATAAAAACAGGAAAAGAAGTAAAGGTAATAACATCCAATACGCTACCAATAGGTGTTTTAGATACACCAGATATTGATGCATATTCAACTAATATCAATAATGGAGATATTATTGTTATGGTGAGTGATGGGATATTAGACTATGATAGTACTCACACAGGAAAATATGATTGGGTTCTTGATTACATTAAATATAGTAATATAAATAAACCTAAAGAATTAGCAGAAGGTATACTTGAAAATGCTAAAAAACTTAGTGGTGGCTATGCAAAAGATGACATGACGGTTATAGTATCAAAAGTATATGATTTATACTAGAGATAAACTTTATAAATAACTTTAAAGAGTATAATAGCTTTAGAGTTATTTTTTTGAGTTTTAGTATATAATATCTAATATAACTATGTTAAAATAATCCTATGCTTTAGGGCAAGTGTTAATTTTGACTCGCATTATAGATAAATTGCGAAGAAAAGAGTTTCGCAATTTATAGTGACAAGTTACAAGTGATAAGTGACAAGTTGTGTAGACCTTTCGTAAACGAAAGCTTTTAACTAAATAAAAGATTTCTTTTGCATCAGCAAAAGCACATTATTCAATCATCGAAGATGATAAAGGCTTAGTTAAAGATTTTCTGCAAGAAAATCATCCTTAACTTGTAACTTATCACTTGTCACTGATTTAGTTCGTCTTTTATTTCAAATACGACATTGAGATATAATGTTAAGCTTAACTTAAAATAAGTATATTTAAAGAAATAGTGGGAAGTGTATAGTTTGATAACAAAAGTAAAAGAAACAATAAAAAAATATAATATGATTGAAGAGGATGATTTGATAATTGTGGCTTTATCAGGGGGACCTGATTCAGTAGCACTTTTGCATATTCTTTATGAATTAAAAGATAAACTTAAAATTCGTATTGTAGCTGCTCATGTAAATCATGGTTTAAGAGGAAAAGATTCTGATGATGATGAGAAATACGTGAGTGAAATATGCTCTAAATATGATATTCCATTGTATTCAAAAAGGTTTGATATACATCAGATTGCTAAAACAAAGGGATTGTCTTGTGAAATGGCGGGAAGAGAGTCTAGATATGATTATTTTTCTGCTTTGATGAAAAAAATATCAGCAAATAAAATAGCGCTAGCACATCATGCTAATGATCAAGCAGAGACAATACTTATGAGACTTATAAGAGGAAGTGGAATAGAAGGTTTAATAGGAATAAAACCCGTAAGAGATAAAATATTTATTAGACCGTTGATTAGTATTACTAGGAAAAAAATCGAAAACTATTGTGAAGATAACAAACTGTTACCTAGAATTGATAAGACTAATTATGAAACAATTTATTCAAGAAATAAAGTTAGGTTAGAATTAATACCATATATTGAAGAAAACTTTAATGGAGATATTACTAACACGTTAAATAGATTTGCTGATATAATGAAAGATGATAATGATTATTTGGAAACAATAGCTTCGCAAAAGATGGATGGATACTGTTTAGAAAATAGCAATGAAATAAAGATATCAAAAGAAGCGTTTAATGAACATAGAGCAATCTTATCTAGAATTTTAAGAAATACTATAAAAAAAATAAAAGGCAATCTGAAGAATATTGAAAAAAAACATATAGATGATATAATTCAAATTCAACAAAAAGAAACAGGGAAGGTATTGAGCTTACCAGACAATGTGCAAATTATGAATACCTATAGAGATATAATTGTTAGAAAAAAGCTAGAAGTGAAAAAATCATTAGATTATAAAAATTTAGAGTATAGATTAGAAATCAATAAAAGAAATTTTATCCAATCAGAGTGTTTTACTGTGAAAATGAAGTTAATTGAATCAAAAAGTGGTAAAAAAATCTTAAAAAATAATAAATTCATAAAATATTTTGATTATGATAAGGCAAATAATGATATAATACTAAGGTATAGGAAAAATGGAGATAAGTTTTCCCCTTTAGGAATGAAGGGTAGAAAGAAAGTAAAAGATTATTTTATGGATTTGAAGATACCACAGCATGAGAGGGATAGGATACCAATGATTTGTTTTGGAGGTAATATAGCTTGGATTATTGGATGTGGGATTAGTAATAAATATAAAATAGACAATAATACTAAGAGAATTCTCCAAATTATAATAGAAAGAGAGGAAAAGGAATGCAAAATGACATCAAAGAAATTCTCTTAACTGAAGAGAAAATAAGAGCAAGAATTAAAGAAATGGGACAACAAATAAGTAAAGATTACAAAGGTAAAGAATTGTTGCTTATTGGAATTTTAAAAGGGTCTGTTCCGTTTATGGCTGATTTAATGAAAGAAATCAGTATATACTGTAATATGGACTTTATGGCAGTATCTAGTTATGGAGACTCAACTGAAACATCTGGAGTAGTAAGGATTTTAAAAGATTTAGATCATGAAATTAAAGGTAAAGAAGTTCTGGTTGTTGAAGATATAATTGATTCAGGATATACTCTTCAATACTTAGTTAAATATTTAAAATCAAGAAACCCTAATAGTGTAGAAATAGCATGTCTTCTTGATAAACCAGAGAGAAGAGAAGTAGATACGAATGTTAGGTACATAGGATTTGAAGTGAAAAATTATTTCTTAGTTGGTTATGGACTTGACTATGCTGAGAGATATAGAAACTTACCATACATAGGAATTTTGAAAGAAGAGATTTATTCTTAAAAAAATGTGGGTAAACTCAAAAATATGAATAAATTTAGAAACATAATTAATATATATTGTGCATTTTTGGAATAACCATAATATACAATATTGTAAAGGAAAATATGATATGTTAAAATCTTATAGTAATCAAAGTATGAAGGGGGGCTTACGATGAAAAAAATTTCAAGTGCAACTATTTGGATAGTAGTATTAATAATGGTAGTATTATCCGCATTAGTATTATCAGAAGGAGCTAATAGTAGTAACTCAATAACTTTTGATAAATTTACAGAAAAATGGGTAGGAAATCAAGTTAGTAATATAGAAATACAAGATGATGGTAGAACAGCGATAGGAACATTGAAAGATGAAACTAAATTCGAGGTTGTAGCACCTGAAAGTGTTATAGTAAAATTAATAATTGAAGAATATCCAAACAATAATGTTAAAATAAGCTGGAAGAGGCCTACAACATGGCCTATATGGGTAAGTGCGCTTCCTACAATTATTTTGATAATAATGTTGATAGGATTTTGGTTTATGTTTATGCAACAGTCACAAAGTGGCGGTGGCAATAGAGGAGTTATGAATTTTGGTAAAAGTAGAGCTAAAATGGCAACTCCAGATAAGCAAAATGTTACTTTTGATGATGTAGCAGGTGCTGATGAAGAAAAAGCAGAGCTAGAAGAAATTGTTGATTTCTTAAAACAACCAAAAAAATATTTAGAAATGGGTGCTAGAATACCAAAAGGTGTTTTATTAGTTGGGCCTCCGGGAACAGGTAAAACATTATTAGCAAAAGCTGTTTCTGGTGAAGCAGGAGTACCTTTCTTTAGTATTTCAGGTTCTGACTTTGTTGAAATGTTTGTAGGTGTTGGTGCATCAAGAGTTAGAGATTTGTTTGAACAGGCAAAGAAAAATTCACCATGTATTATATTTATAGACGAGATTGATGCTGTAGGTAGACAAAGAGGTGCTGGTCTTGGCGGTGGACATGATGAAAGAGAACAGACTCTAAATCAATTACTTGTTGAGATGGATGGTTTTGGTATTAACGAAGGTATAATACTGATTGCAGCTACAAATAGACCAGATATACTTGATAGAGCTTTATTAAGACCAGGTAGATTTGATAGACAGATATTAGTTGGCGCACCAGATGTAAAAGGTAGAGAAGAGATATTAAAAGTTCATATAAAAAACAAAAGATTATCTAAAGATGTTAAGATGGATGTACTTGCAAAACAGACACCAGGATTTACTGGAGCAGATTTAGAAAATCTTATGAATGAAGCAGCGTTATTAACGGTAAGAAGAAAGAAAGACGAAATAGGAATGGAAGAATTAGAAGAAGCAGTTGCAAGAGTAATTGCTGGTCCTGAGAAGAAATCTAGAGTAGTTGATGATGAAGATAAAAAGCTTACTGCTTATCACGAAGCAGGTCACGCTATTGTAATGAGGTTCTCTCCTCATGCAGATCCTGTCCATGAAATAAGCATTATCCCAAGAGGTATGGCAGGTGGATACACTATGCACTTACCAGAAAAGGATAAAGCGTATATGTCTTTGTCTAAGCTAAAAGATGAAATGGTAGGACTTCTAGGTGGTAGAGTTGCTGAAAAACTAATTCTTGGAGATATAAGTACTGGTGCTTCTAATGATATTCAAAGAGTATCTGCTATAGCTAGAAAAATGATTATGGAATATGGAATGAGTGAAAAAATAGGAACTATTTCTTATGGAAGTGATCATAATGAAGTATTTATTGGAAGAGAACTTGGAAAAAGCAAAAACTACAGTGAAGAAATTGCATCTCTTATTGATAATGAAGTGAAGAATTTTGTAGACGAAGCTTATAGAAGAGCAGAAAGTTTACTTACTGAGCACATGGAAAAATTGCATGCAGTTGCTAAGGCATTATTGGAAAAAGAGAAATTATCTGCAGAAGATTTCTATTCAATAGTTGATGGAAATACTATTACAGTAGATAATTTTGAAGATGTTGTAGTTGAAGATATCGTTATTCAAGAAGATAATAATGAATTACTATAAAAAATAGGGTGAATACACCCTATTTTTTTCATTATTTACTTGTAATTTATTTTGGTTTTTAGGTAAAATAGGAATGTGTATATAAAAATAAATAGGGGTGTTAAAATGGATTTCAATATAAGTAAAGGCATCAAGGGTGAAATGGAAATAAAGGTAGAATATAAAGATACTGCAGCTAATGTAGGATCAGGATTGGTAGAAGTATTTGCAACTCCTTCTATGATTGCATTAATGGAAAATACCGCACAAAGTAGTGTTGCAAAAGACTTACCAGAAGGATTTGCTACTGTAGGAATAGATGTAAATATAAAACATATAAAAGCAACACCTATTGGTATGAAAGTTAAATGCTTTTCAGAATTAGAAGAAATCAAAGGAAAAAAACTATATTTCAAATTAGAAGCATACGATGAAAAAGGTAAAATAGGGGAAGGAAGCCATACTCGTTATATTATTGATGTTGAGAAGTTTATGGAAAACACTAAGTAATAGTTGGTTTTTAAATAATTTTATTATTAAATAAATAGATTTGTAATAGAAATAAAAGATGAACTAAAACAAAGGTATCAACAACTTGTCACTTATTACTTGTAACTTGTCACTATGAATTGCTTCACAATTTATAATTATTGCAAAGCAATTATTTAATACAGTAAAACTAAGATAGATAAAAAATAAAAAGGGGTGTATTAAAATGAAGACAGATATTGAAATTGCTCAAAGTGCAGGAATGGAGCCGATTATTAAAATTGCAGATAAGATTGGATTAAGTGAAGATGATATCGAACTTTATGGAAAATATAAATGTAAGATATCATTAGATGCACTGAACAATTTAGAAAACAAAAAAGATGGAAAATTAGTATTAGTTACTGCAATTAATCCAACTCCTGCAGGGGAAGGAAAATCCACTGTAACTGTTGGTTTGGGGCAGGCGTTATGGAAATTAGGAAAGAAAACAGTAATCGCATTAAGAGAACCTTCTTTAGGACCTGTTTTTGGAATAAAAGGTGGTGCAGCAGGTGGCGGTTATTCACAAGTTGTACCAATGGAAGATATAAACTTGCATTTTACAGGGGATATGCATGCAATAACAGCAGCAAACAATCTATTATCAGCAGCAATAGATAACCATATACATCAAGGAAATTCGTTGAAAATTGATTCAAGAAGAATAATTTTCAAAAGAGTTTTAGATATGAATGATAGAGCATTGAGACAAATTGTTGTAGGTATGGGTGGTAAGCCTAATGGATTTGTAAGAGAAGACGGATTCATGATAACTGTTGCCTCTGAAATAATGGCGATATTGTGTCTTGCTAATGATTTAATGGATTTAAAAGAAAGAATGGGTAATATTCTAGTTGCTTATAATTTTGATGGAGAGCCAGTATATTGTAAAGAATTAGGAGTAGATGGAGCAATGGCTCTATTAATGAAGGATGCAGTAAAACCAAACTTAGTTCAAACATTAGAAAATACACCAGCAATTATACATGGAGGACCTTTTGCTAATATAGCTCATGGCTGTAATAGTATACTTGCAACTAAAATGGCAATGAAGCTTGGGGATTACGCTGTTACTGAAGCAGGATTTGGTGCAGATTTAGGAGCAGAAAAATTCTTAGATATAAAATGCAGATATGGAAACTTAAAACCTGAATGTATAGTAGTTGTTGCAACTATTAGAGCATTGAAGCATCATGGTGGAGTAGGAAAAGATGAATTAACTATACCTAACGTAGAAGCTTTATCAAAAGGTATTAGTAATTTAGAAAAACAAATTGAGAACATTAAAAAATACAATGTACCAGCAGTTGTAGCTATTAATAGATTTACTTCAGATTCAGAAGAAGAAATACAATTTATCCAAAAATTCTGTGCAGAACATGATGTTGAAGTAGCACTTACAGAAGTATGGGCAAATGGAGGCGAAGGCGGAGTTGCTTTAGCAGAAAAAGTTATTAAGACAATTGAAAACAAAAAAAGTGATTTCAAGTGTTTATATGATGAAAAATTATCTATAAAGGATAAAATTGAAATTGTAACAAAAGAAATCTATGGTGGAGATGGAGTAGTTTATACTAAGAATGCTGAAAAGCAAATAAAAGAAATAGAAAAGATTGGCTTGGACAAAATGCCGATTTGTATTGCAAAGACTCAATATTCTCTTTCAGATAATCCTTCATTACTTGGAAAACCAAGTGGATTCAAAGTAACAGTTAGAGAAGTTAAAGTATCTAGTGGTGCTGGATTTATAGTTGTACTAACTGGAAATGTAATGACTATGCCAGGATTACCAAAAGTTCCAGCAGCAAATAGAATGGATATCAATGAAGATGGAACTATTGTAGGATTATTTTAAAAAAGTGTACTTGACAAATTGTCCGTTATTGTTAAAATTAAATTGTTATACAAAAGGACTATAATTAAGAGCAGTGAAAGCTGCTCTTGTATTTTATTAAGGAGTGTATTCTTGTGATTTTTGTATTAGATGCTGGAAATACTAATATAGTGTTAGGAATTTATGATGAAAACGAACTTGTAGTTCAATGGAGAGTGGGAACAGATCCAAACCGTACTGCTGATGAATATGGTGTCCAGGTATTGAAGTTGTTTACTATGAGTAATATAGATATAAATAAAATAGATGGTGTGATTATTTCTTCTGTTGTACCGAATATCATGTATTCTATCGAACATATGATAAGAAAATATTTTAATAAAAAGGCCATTGTAGTAGGTCCGGGAGTTAAAACAGGTATAAATATTAAGTATGATAATCCTAAATCTGTAGGTGCTGATAGAATAGTAAATGCAGTAGCTTCACATGTAATCTATAAAAGAGCTGTAGTTATTATAGATTTTGGAACAGCTACAACTTTTTGTGCTGTAACTAAAGGTGGGGATTATTTAGGAGGAGCTATTTGTCCAGGGCTTAAAATTTCCTCAGATGCGCTTGTTGAAAAAGCTGCAAAATTGCCTAGAATAGAATTAATTAAACCACCATCTGTAATTTGTAAAAATACTATTAATAGTATGCAAGCAGGTATAGTTTACGGTTATATTGGGCAAGTTGATTATATAGTAAACAAAATGAAGAAAGAAATGATGGACTTAGGTGAAGATGAGCCATTTGTAATTGCCACAGGTGGACTTGCATCAATGATTACTAAGGAGTCAAATACTATAGATGAAATAAATAAAAATCTTACTCTAGCAGGGTTGAAGATTATTTATGATAAAAATAAATAATAGGGAAAGATACTAATGAAGATAGGTAACATAAACTTTAAAAATAATATATTTTTAGCTCCAATGGCGGGTGTTACAGATATAGCTTTTCGTGAAATTTGCGTTGATATGGGTTGTGAACTTGTATACACAGAAATGATAAGTGCTAAGGGACTTTATTATAATAGTGAAAATACTAAGATTTTGATGAAAGTTTCAGAAAAAGAAAAACCATTAGCAGTTCAGATCTTTGGCAGCGATCCCAAAATCATGGCACATGCATGCCATGATTTTAATAACAACGATGATATTTGTTTGATTGATATAAATATGGGATGTCCAGCCCCTAAAATAGTTAAAAACGGCGAAGGATCTGCATTAATGAAAACACCTAAACTAGCTTATGAAATTGTTAAAGAATTAAAAAAAGCTAGTACTAAGCCTGTAACTGTAAAAATTAGAAAAGGGTATGACAATGAAAATATAAATGCAGTTGAATTTGCAAAATATATGGAAGATGCAGGTGTTGATGCTATTTCTATTCATGGACGTACAAGGCAACAAATGTATGAAGGAAAAGCTGATTGGAGTATTATTAAAAAAGTAAAAGATGCAGTTTCTATACCTGTTATCGGTAATGGAGATGTATTTTATGGAGAAGATGCTGTTAATCTTTTTTCAGAAACAAATTGTGATGGTATAATGGTTGCTAGAGGAGTCATGGGTAATCCGTGGATATTTAAGCAAATAAAAGATGCTATAGCTAACGAAAAAATAACTTATCCAACTGATAGTCAAAAAATCCAAGTATGTTTGAAACATTATAAAAATGCTATTAAATATTTTGGAGAAGCTAAAGCAGTCAGGGAAATGAGGAAACACGTTGCGTGGTATGTAAAAGGATTAAATAATTGCACAAAGATAAAAAATGAAATTAATACAGAACTGAATCCTTCAAAAGTTATCGAAATTCTTTTGGGATACAAGAAAGAGTTAGAAATAGAGGGAATTTAAATTGGATTTCTATAATAGAATAAAGTATAATAATTTTTGAGGAACTGGAATGAAAAAGATTATCAAATATTCGTCAGACTTGAAAAATATCTATTATAATAAATCTTTTTGGGCAAGAGTTAAAGACGCATTTTATCTAAGACATGATGGAGATATATACATAAAGAGCTTAGATGTAATTGTTAAAAACTATAGATTTCCTTCTAATTTTGATGATGAAGCATATGTTAGAAACGTAAATAAAATACTTAAGAAGAATAAAGGAAGTTTATTATGCCCTCAATCTCATAGGTTATATGATTATAAATATTCTACTGATTTTCAGAAGAAAGCTTTATCATATAGCATAGTAGAGAGTGTTAGAAGTATTCTCAGATTACAGAAAAAAAGTTTATTTAATGCTTGTATTGTTATAAATAATGCAGAATATGATATTAATAGGAATATTATTTATGAAATATCCAAATGGTGTAAGTATATTGTGTTAGTATCTGAATGGGATAACCAAAAGAACAGAAAAATATTTGATTATTTAGTATCAAATTTTGGTGTTTCGCCTATAATAACAGATGATATTATACCTTTTATAAATAAAGCAGACTTTATTATTACGGCTACACCGATATATATAAAAGTGTTATGTCCTATATGGCTTTTGGATAATAGCTTGAGACCAAGTTCTTTTGATAATATACATATTAATAATGTAAGCTATAAAACTGAATGGGCTGATGAAGACATTGTTACACCTGAATTATTGGGTGCATTTTTTGAAGTTGCAAAGGAAAAAAGTATAGAGAAGGCTTTTGAGAATAACAAGGTATATCTAGATAAAATTAAATTTGATAATAAAATTATTGAATTATAATTATATAAATTTCATATTGGATTCTCAATATATATTGACTTAAAGAACCATGTGTTCTATAATTACATAAAATTACTAGAAAAGTAATAAATTCAAATATATTCAAAGGGGAGTTTCTAAATGAGTAATAATAAAAACTACATCTTAACTAGAGAAGGCTTAAAAAAATTAGAAGAAGAATTAGAATATTTACGAACTGTTAAACGTAAGGAAATAACTGAAAAAATAAAAGTTGCATTGTCTTATGGAGATTTAAGTGAGAATTCAGAATATGATGAAGCTAAAAACGAACAAGCATTTGTAGAAGGTAGAATTGCTCAATTGGAAAACAAGTTGAACAATGCTGAGCTTGTTGATGAAGACGAACTACCTAAAGACATTGTTACTATTGGAACTCACGTAACAGTAAAAGACTATGAATTTGATGAAGAGGTTGACTTCCACATTGTTGGTTCAGCAGAAGCAGATCCTATAGAATATAAAATATCAAATGAATCTCCAGTAGGGGAAGCATTAATAGGTAAAAAAGTAGGAGACATTATTGAAGTTCAAGTACCAAATGGTGTAAGTAAATTTGAAGTATTAGATATTCATAGATAATAGATTATATTAAATTTAGATGGAGGTAAAAGTTTTATGGAAGAAAAGCAGTTGACGAAAGAAGAAATAAAAGCTCAGAGACTTGCAGCTAAAGAAGAAGCGGAGTTTAATAACCTTATTCTTGAAAGAAGACAGAAATTAGCCAAATTACAAGGAGAAGGAAAAGATCCTTTTGATGTATATAAGGTAGAACGTACACATACTTCAATGGAAGTAAAAGAAAATTTTGAAGAGCTCGAAGATAAAGAAGTAAAAGTTGCAGGACGACTTATGTCTAAAAGAGTTCATGGTAAAGCAGGTTTCTCTGATATACACGATAGATATGGTAAAATTCAATTATATATCAAATTGAATGTTGTAGGAGAAGAAAAACTAAAAGAGTACAAAACTTTTGACATCGGAGATTTTGTTTCAATAACAGGAAAAGTTTTCAAAACAAAAACTGGCGAAGTTACTTTACAAATACAAGATTTTCAACTGTTAACAAAATCATTAAAACCATTACCAGAAAAGTTCCATGGTTTAAAAGATCCAGATTTGAGATACAGACAAAGATATGTTGATTTAATTGTTAATAAAGACGTAAAAGATGTTTTCTTAAAGAGAACAGCAATTATAAGATATATGAGAGAATTCCTAGATAATAAAGAATTCATTGAAGTTGAAACACCAATACTTTCTCCTATAGCTGGTGGTGCAGCTGCTAAACCTTTTACAACTCACCATAATGCATTAGATATAGATATGTATTTAAGAATTGCAACAGAACTTTATTTAAAAAGATTGATAGTTGGTGGATTAGAAAAAGTTTATGAAATCGGAAGAAACTTTAGAAATGAAGGAATGGATGTAAGACATAACCCAGAATTTACAGTAGTTGAGCTTTATGAAGCTTATGCTGATTATAATGATATGATGGATATTACTGAAAACATGGTTGCATACATATGTGATAAAGTATTAGGAACTACAAAAGTAACCTATGAAGAAACAGAAATAGATTTCAAACCACCTTGGAAAAGAGTTACAATGACTGATGCAGTTAAAGAGTACGCAGGTGTTGATTTTAATGAAATTAAATCAGACGAAGAAGCAAGAGAAATAGCAAAAGAAAAGCATGTTGAAACAAAGAAAGAATTAAAAGACTGCTCTAAAGGAGATCTTTTAAATGCATTCTTTGAAGAATTTGTTGAAGATAAATTAATTCAACCTACATTCATAACTGATTACCCAGTTGAAATTTCACCTCTAACTAAAAAGAAAAGAGGAAATGATGAATTAACTGAAAGATTCGAAGGATTTGTTTATGGTAGAGAGTTATGTAATGCATACTCAGAATTAAATGATCCGATAGTTCAAAAAGATAGATTTATGCAACAACTAAGAGAAAGAGAATTAGGAGATGACGAAGCATATATGATGGACGATGATTTCATCAATGCTTTAGAAATCGGAATGCCACCAACAGGTGGACTTGGTATCGGTATAGACAGATTAGTAATGTTCTTAACTAATTGTAGTTCTATCAGAGACGTATTGTTATTCCCTACGATGAAACCTACAAAACAATAATTAATAAGCTCGCTTTTAAGCGGGCTTTGTTTTTTCACTGTAATCAAGAATTGGAAAAAGATTTTTAAGAAAAAGACTTGCAATTTTTATAAAAAGTGATATAATTTTTCTTGTAGTAAAAATGTTCCGCGGTAGCTCAATGGTGGAGCACTCGGCTGTTAACCGATAGGTTGGAGGTTCGAGTCCTCTCCGCGGAGCCATTTATATTTTTTGGGAAAAACACTTGACATTTTCTGTTGCTTTGATAAAATACCCATAAGGAACAAATTAATATAGATATACTGAGAAGAAGAGGAGTAGTAAAAGTTATTTTTATAGAGAGGTTGTGTTTGGTGAAAACAACTAAGAAACTTTTGCGAATGGCGCTTTGGAGTATAGTAGTTTAAAGTAGGGCTATAGCCAAGAAGGGTGGAACCGCGGATTTAATTCGTCCCTTTAGGTTAGTAGGTCTTTTTTTATTTGGTTTTTTTTCTACTAATTCTTAAGCCGACTCTTAGGATAATAAATGTATAAATAGCCAAAATTAATAAGGGAGGTAATTATTATGTCAGAAAAAATTTCAATGGATAAAGTTGTTGCTTTATGTAAGAACAGAGGATTTATATTCCAAGGTTCTGAGATATACGGAGGATTGGCAAATTCATGGGATTACGGTCCACTTGGTGTTGAATTTAAAAACAATGTTAAAAAAGCATGGTGGCAAAGATTTATACAACAAAGTCCATATAATGTTGGTGTTGACTGTGGTATATTAATGAACACTCAAACTTGGGTTGCATCTGGTCATATTGGCGGATTCTCAGATCCTCTAATGGATTGTAAAGAATGTAAGGCGAGATTTAGAGCTGATAAATTAGTTGAAGATCATTTACATGATAATGGTAAAGATACAGAAACAGCAGATGGATGGACTAATGAAGAGCTTAAAGAATATATAGATACAAATAATATTGTTTGCCCTAAATGCGGAAAACTAAACTACACAAATATTAGAAGATTTAATCTTATGTTTAAAACATTCCAAGGAGTTACTGAAGATTCTGCGGCTGAAATATACCTAAGACCAGAAACAGCACAAGGTATTTTTGTTAACTTTAAGAATGTACAGCGTTCTGCTAGAAAGAAAATACCTTTTGGTATAGGTCAAATAGGTAAATCTTTTAGAAATGAAATAACACCGGGTAACTTTACTTTTAGAACAAGAGAATTCGAACAAATGGAATTAGAATTCTTCTGTAAACCAGGTACAGATATTGAATGGTTTAATTATTGGAAGGACTATTGTTGGAAATTCTTACTTGATTTAGGTATGAAAGAAGAAAAATTGAGGTTTAGAGATCATTCAGAAGAAGAGTTAGCTTTTTATTCTAATGCAACATCTGATGTTGAATTTTTGTTCCCATTTGGATGGGGAGAATTATGGGGTATAGCTGATAGAACTGATTATGACTTAAATCAGCATATAAAGCATTCAGGAACAGATTTATCATATATGGACCAAACAACAAAAGAAAAATATGTTCCATATTGTATAGAACCTTCTTTAGGTGCTGATAGAGTAACACTTGCTTTCTTGGTGAATGCATATGAAGAAGAAAAATTAGAAAATGGAGATACTAGAAATGTACTTCGTTTCCATCCAGCATTAGCACCATATAAAGCAGCTATTCTTCCACTATCTAAAAAATTAAAAGATAAGGCTTTAGATGTATATGCTATGCTAAGTAAGAAATTTAATGTTGATTATGATGAAGCAGGAAGTATAGGTAAAAGATATAGAAGAGAAGACGAAGTTGGTACTCCATATTGTATCACTGTAGATTTTGATACTATGGAAGATAATACTGTTACTATAAGAGATAGAGACACAATGGAGCAAAGAAGAATAAGTATAGATGAATTAGAAGCATTCTTAGCTGAAAAAGTAGAATTTTAATTTAAAACCCAAAGGCAAACTTGTCTTTGGGTTTTTCACTTGTTACTGATTTAGTTCGTCTTTTATTTCTATGGTGAATTGATAAAAATATAGTCAATAACTACGTTTAGTGCTATAATTAATCAATAAATGGTAATAATTATAGATAAACTACTTCCAACAAACTAAATATTTTAAAATAAAAGTATAGTTTTAGATATCTAGTGACAAGTTTAAGAAAGTTAAAAGTTCAGGAAACATTTTACTTAGGTGAAAGCTTTTAATTAAAAAAAGATTTAAATGATTCCTTTTGTGATAGTAAAAGCACATTAACTTTTAACTAATATAGTATTAGTAGTAAAATTAGTGGAGGGTGCAAAATGAGTAAAAGCTTTGATGAATTTAAAAGTTTTATTAATGGGAAAGAGACTGCAGTAGTAGGTATTGGAGTAAGTAATATTCCTCTAATAAGATTCCTTGTTAAACTAGGAGCAAAGGTTACTGCTTTTGATAGAAAGAAAGAAGAACAATTAGGTGATACAGCAAGAGAATTTAAAGAATTAGGGGTTAAATTAGTGCTAGGTGAAAATTACTTATCTGGATTAACTAGATTCCAAGTAGTTTTCAAAACGCCATCAATGAGAATAGATAATCCTGCATTGGTAAAATGTAAGGAAGAAGGTGCTTATATTACTTCTGAGATGGAAGAGTTTGTGAAATATTGTCCTGGTAAAGTTTATGGCATCACTGGAAGTGACGGAAAAACAACAACTACAACTATTGTATACAACATACTAAAAGAAATGGGATATAAAGCTTGGATTGGAGGTAATATTGGAACACCTTTATTTGCTCAAATTGAAGAAATGACAGAAGAAGATAAAGTTGTACTAGAATTATCTAGTTTTCAATTAATGACTATGAAACAATCAATGAATGTAGCATTGATTACAAATATTACACCAAATCATCTTGATATCCATAAAGATATGGATGAGTATGTGGAAGCAAAAGAAAATATCTTTAAGTTTCAGAAAAAAGGAAGTGTCCTAGTACTTAACAGAGATAATGAATTATCTGATAATATGGATAAGAAAGCTCATAATAATATAAGGAAATTTAGTACCAAGGAAGATATTAAAGAAGGTGCTTATTTTAGTGAAGGAAACTTATATATTTATGGTAAAAAAGTTTGTTCAAAAGATAGAGTTAAATTAAAGGGTATGCATAATATAGAAAATCTTCTTGCTGCATTTTGTATGACGTATGATGATGTTGACATTAATGCAATGAAAAAAGTAGCAACAACTTTTAGAGGAGTAGAGCATAGATCAGAATTTGTTGATGAGGTTAATGGGGTTGAATATTATAATGATTCAATAGCATCTAGTCCTACTAGGACATTGGCAGGGTTAAAGGCATTTGAAACTAAAGTTATATTAATTGCTGGTGGATATGATAAAAAAATTCCTTTTGATGTATTGGCGAAAGACGGATATGAGTATGTTAAAAAACTTATATTATTAGGAGATACTAAAGATAAAATTAGAGAAGCTTTTGAAAAGGAAGGTATTAATAAGAAAGCTGAAATAGAAATTTTTGATGTAGATAATCTTGCAGAAGCAGTAAAATTGGCATATAAAGTAGCAGAAAAAGGTGATATTGTAACGTTGTCTCCTGCATGTGCAAGTTTTGATCAGTTTATAAATTTTGAAGATAGAGGAATTAAATTTAAGGAAATAGTGAAAACACTATCAGAATAGATAGTTAAGAGTTAAGGATGGAAAGCTTTCGCTGTTCCATCCTTAACTCTTAACTTCTATAAGTGGGTTATCTTATTTATTTTTATCAAGAAAAGTTATTATATTAGCCACATGTTCTTTAACTCTAACTTTTCTATAAATTTTTCTTATTATGCCTTCTTCGTCTATAATAAAGGTACTTCTTTCTATTCCTATTGATATCTTTCCATAAAGTTTTTTTTCTTTTAATACATCATATAACTTACACACTTTTTCATCTTCATCAGATAAAAGTATAAAAGGAAGTTTTAGTTTTTCAATAAATTTATTGTGAGATTTCAATGCATCGCTACTAATTCCTAGAACGATAGTGTTTAATTTTGTTAAGCATCGATGGTGATCCCTGAAAGACTCTGCTTCTTTAGTGCATCCAGGAGTGTTATCTCTTGGGTAGAAATAGAGTATAACATTTTTACCTCTGTAGTGACTTAGAGTATGATTTTGATTATCAGATCCGGAAATGGTAAAATCGGGAGCTTTCATACCTATTGAAAGTTCTATAATATTTTCATTATTCAATAAAATCACATCCTTTAATGAGAAAGTTTGTTTATTAATAATAATTATAAAACAAATCTATTTATACTTCAATGATAAATAATTTTATTTGAGGATGCAATATATGTCTCAACAGCAAATTCAAATAAAATTTGCCAAGGACAAGTATAAACTACGCCTAGTGTATCAGTATGAGAAAAACTTAAATATATTCAGAAATTCAAAGAAATATACATATAAATTGCTATATTAGGATTAAAATAAAAACAGAGTTAGAATAATTTTGATAAGATATTCCTTGTCGCCAAGAGAAACCGAAAAAACGGTCGAAAGAAAAAATTAAAAACTCTTGACAACGATGAATTAAAGTGTTAAACTAAATTAGCTGTCGAAAAAACAGCAAGAAAGATTTAACAGATTTGATCTTTGAAAATTAAACAGAGAATGATAATAAATGCCAGTCAATGAATTTAAGTAATGAGTAAATGATTGAACTTTTCAAATTGAGAGTTTGATCCTGGCTCAGGAC
>NZ_BAABMF010000016.1:0-114833 GCF_050402865.1 Clostridium sediminicola | reverse complement strand
TATAAGATATTACAATAATTATAGATATCAATGGAACCTAAACAAGATGACTCCTGTACAATACAGAAATCATCTCTTAGCATCTTAACACCCTTTTTAAATTGTCCTTGACATAGGTACCATTTTAAATTGAGCACACCCCCAAAAAGTAAGTTTGAACTTAAAATATACCTTTATTTTGTAGGAGGTTTTTTTTGGTTTTGACCAGCATTTTGCGCTTGGTCTTGTGGTTGATTTTGTTGCTGGTTTTGTTGTTGGTTTTGAGCCATATTTTGTGGTTGAGCACCTTGCTTAAAGTTCGTAATCATTTCAGGAATTTTATTCACAATGTTATTCATGGCATTATTGTCATTTGGTTGGTTATTAACGTTCCCTTTTCCATCTACAGGAAGCATAGATACAGAATCTTTGTCAACAACTACAACAGCATTAGTTGATATTCTAGCTCCTAAACCAACTCCGGTTCCTCCATTAGGTGCTGCAGGGTCTTTTTTATTTGTTCCACTTCCGTAACCCATTGTAACTGAAATAATTGGAACTAAAGTTCTGTCTCCTATTGGAACTGGAGATCCCATAACTGACTCTGTTTTTACGAAGTTCTGTAAATCTGTAAATAAGGTATCAATAGTTTGTGTATCTTGCATATCTATTCCTCCTTAGTATTTTTGTGATTTATTATAAAACAAACATTACGTAAACATAATTTGTGCAGGGCTAAAATCTCAGGAATCAATGAATTCTATACCTGCATAAATTCACAGTCTAAGTTGTTTGCTTATAAACATTTTATTTTTGATAAATAGTTTGATGCGACTTTCTATATGATTTTAATAATTTTATAATGGTAGTAGCTATATTTAACTTAATTATTCCATCTATGTTAAAATAGTTTTCTTCAGAAGTAAAGTTAGCTTCGTTATTTATATTTCTTAGGTTAAGAAATTTTGTAAGTGAATTCACTATTCCAAATATTATTCCAGTTGTAGACGGATCTTGGAAACCATAAGAAGCATCAATGTGAGAGTAATATGGTTTAAGTTGTTTTAGATAATAAAATTTGTCCTTATAATTATTTGAATTTTTTTCTTTTTTTGCTTTTAAAGGTTTAGTTGATATTTTTTTGTTAAATAAATATATTGTTAAAAAAATATTAGTATCTTTATTTAAAATAATTGCTTTGAATAAGGGTTTTAACCAAGAGATTTCCATATGAAAGTCAATATTTTCATCCGAATTAAATAAAATTTGGAGAGGAACTATTGCTATTAAAACCAAGATTATTACTAAAATAGATATTAAAAATAAAATGAAGTACATATAAACAGCTCCTTCTGTATTAACAAATATGTATATGACATTGAATTTATAACGAACTAAGAACAATTTCCTTATTGATTCTTAACTCTTTGTCAATAAAATAATGCATCTATAGTATTAGGTGTTTTTAGTAAAAATATTATATATAATTAATGGGTATAAGTTTTAAAATTCTCAAAACAGTAAATATGTGTTTTGAAACGGATTATTGTGTATTAGATTTATTTACATTCTATATGGTGGTTTAACCAAACGGTGTATTAATAAAAGAACTAAAAAAATAATTCTAAAGAGCTAATGACTTAACTTTAGCTCTTTAGAATTGTTTTTTTTGAAATTAGTAAATGGTTCAAAACGTTTTCATTAATTGGTTCATTATGTTATAATTTAAAAAAAATAATTCAAAATGACAAAAGAAATGCTGTAATACCAAGGTTCTACAAAAAGAACCGAAAAGTTGGCATTTAAATTGCTATTAATAAGGGTGGGTGAAGAAATGAAAGATAAAATCTTAAAAATCATTGCTACAGAAGATAAGAAAAATCCTTTAACAGATAGTGAAATAGCTAAAATAATAGGTACTAATAGAACTGATGTAGTTATGTTTAGACAGAAATTAAATATTAAAGATTCTAGAGAAAGAAGAAAAGAACTTTTAATAAAACACATAAACAAAATAATTAAAGAGAATCTAGACATTTCAGAAAGGGGTATAACTTCTAAACTGAATGAACAGGGGTTTGAAATTTCTAGGAAAGCTGTTTCAAATTTGTTGAAAAATTCAGAACCTTTAGCTAAATCACAAAGTAAACCAGAAAAAACTGTTAAAGAACCAGAAAATGCTTTTTCTAAGTTAGTAGGTGCCTTTGGTAGCTTAAAACCTAAAGTAGAGTTAGCAAAAGCGGCAGTATTATATCCACCTAATGGACTACACACATTGATATGTGGACCTACTGGAGTTGGTAAAAGTGAACTTGTAGAATGCATGTACAATTTTGCAATTCAAGCATCAGTAAAGGATAAAGAAGCACCCTTTGTAGTCTTCAATTGCGCAGATTATGCTGAGAATCCTCAACTATTAATGTCTCAATTATTTGGTTATATGAAAGGCGCATATACTGGTGCAGATAGCGAAAAAAAAGGTATTGTAGAAAAAGCGGATGGTGGAATATTGTTCTTAGATGAAATTCATAGACTGCCACCTGAAGGACAAGAAAATCTCTTTTATCTCATTGATAAAGGAAAGTTTAGAAGGCTAGGAGAAACTGATTCATTAAGAGAAGTAAAGGTTATGATAATTGCAGCTACAACAGAAGATGTAGAGTCATCTTTATTAGCTACATTTAGAAGAAGAATTCCTATGACAGTTGAACTTCCACCTTTAGATAAAAGGCCTTTAGAAGAAAGATATATGATAATAAAGAGGTTCTTTAAAGAAGAGGCAACAAGAATTAATGTAAAGATAGTAATTTCCCATGATGTATTAGTAGCACTTTTATTATATGATGCTAGAGGTAATGTGGGGCAGCTTAGATCAGATATTCAAGTAGCTTGTGCTAGAGGATTTTTGAAATATATTTCTAAAAAATACGAAGCTATAGAAATTGAAATACTTGATTTAGCAAGTCATGTTGCTAGAGGATTATTAAGTATAAGTCATAGAAGAAAGTCAATATCTAATATTGTTGATGGTAGCTTAGAGATATATCCATCTTTAAAACAAGAGGTAAAGGTAATTAAAGATACATCTTATATGCTTCCAGAAGATATTTATAAAGAAATTGAATATAAATATCAAAAATATGAAAATCAGGGTATTGATATTCAAATAATTAATAGAATTATTGGGGATGAATTAGAAACTAAAGTTTTACAATTAGTAAAACAAATGCAATATAACAAACAAAATTTAATAAGACAAGATCTACAAAAGATAGTTGGGGACAAAATAATAAATGCTGTAGATGTAATGATAAATAAAGCAAAAAAAGAGTTGAATAATATTGATGATAGTTTATTCTATTGCCTTGCAACTCACTTAGCTGCAACTTATGAGAGAATACTACAGAATAAACAAATTGTAAATCCACAGCTAAAAAGAATAAAAGATAAATATCCAAAAGAATATGCAATTGCTGATAGTATTGCTGAATTAGCAGGATGTCATCTTAAAGTAAAGTTCCCAGAAGATGAGGTAGCATTTTTGGCTATGTACCTTAAAGCTTATTCAAAGGAAAATGTTTTAGAGGAACATCATGTAGGCGTTGTTATTTTAACCCATGGACATGTAGCAGAAGGTATGGTTAATGTTGCTAATAGACTTTTAGGTACAACGCATGCACGAGCTATAGAAATGTCTTTAGATGAATCACCTAAAAAAGCTTTAAAAAGAGCAGAAGAAGCAGTTGAAAAAGTTGATCGTGGTAAGGGAGTATTGTTTTTAGTAGATATGGGTTCTTTGGTTAGTTTTGCTAACATTATTTCTGGAAAAACAAATATTCCAATTAGAACTGTATCAAGAGTTGATACTTTAATGGTTATTGAAGCTTCAAGGAAAGCCATTTTGCCTAATGCGGATTTAAATGAGATTGCAGATTCTTTGGAAATGGACAAATTTGGATATGTAGAAATACAAAGTGACGAAATAAGTAATAAAGATGAAGACGTAATTATTTGTTTATGTTTAACAGGGGAGGGATCAGCTAAAGAGGCATCAAATTTGATATTAAAGTATTTACCAGAAATAAGAGATAAAATTAGACTAATTAATATTGGAGTATTAATTAATGAGGATATTAATATAAAAATTAAAAATATCATGAAAAATAAGAATGTATTAGCTATAGTAGGTACAATGAATCCAAAAATATCTGAAGTTCCTTTTATATCAATGAGAAGACTTGTGAAAGGTGATGGAGCATTAAAATTAAAAAGGATTATTAAGAACAAAAGTAAGATAAAAATTTCTTATGCCGATTTTGGACAGAAAAGTGAATTAAAGGATTTGATACAAGAAGATTTAATTGTTATTCATCCTGAAATAGAAACTAGAAAAGAAGTATTATCTCTATTAGCAGGAATTATGGAGAAAAAAGGTTATGTTACAGATAAATTTTTAGTTTCTGTTCATCAAAGAGAGATGATGGCACCTACTGTTATTAATAGTAATATTGCTATCCCTCATGGTAATAGCGATGATGTAATAAAGCAATGTATAGGGATAGTAACTTTAAAAAAACCAATTCAATGGTGTGGAGAGTTCAAAGTAGATTGTATTTTCATGTTAGCGTTAAATATCTATAGTAAAGATGAATTTAAGAAACTATATAAAATACTAAATGATGAAAGTATTATAGAAAAAATCAAAGACGCAGAAAATGCAAAACAACTTAAGGGGGTAATTGAAGGTGACTAAAGGGTTTAAGCTTGATAGTGAAGTGGTTAAAATTCAGCTTGAAGCAGAAACAAAAGAAGAAGTATTTATTGAAATGGCAAATATGCTCCAAAATGCTGGATATGTTAAAGAAAGTTATTTAAATGGAATTTTAAAAAGAGAAGAGGTATTTCCTACAGGCTTACCTACAGGAGACATTGGTGTTGCGATTCCTCATACTGATGTGGAACACGTGAATATGCCAATGGTAGCGGCAGCTACATTAAATCGTCCGGTACAATTTGGAATTATGGGAGGTAATATAGAAGATACAATAGATGTTAAAGTTGTTTTTATGCTAGCGATGAAGGATGGAAACGCTCAATTACAAGTACTTCAAAATATTATGGGAATAATACAAGATGAGGAATTACTTAATGAAATTTCATCAGCACAAGATGAGGAAGTATTACTGACATTACTGGAAGACAAAATTAATATTAATTAGCTTATATTTTAATAAAATATAAAATAAAAAAAGGAGAGATAATCATGAGATTCAGAATTTTATCAGTTTGCGGTACAGGTATTGCTACATCCACAGTTGCAGCTGAAAACTGTAAAAAACGACTTAAAGATAGAGGATTAGACGTTGAAGTTATTGAGTGTAGGGTAACAGAGGTAGCATCAAAAGTTTCAACATATATGCCACATGTTATCGTTCATACAACACCAGTAAGTGATGCTTCAGCTGGGGGAATTAAAAAGTTTCTAGCTATAGGATTTTTGACTGGTATAGGCGTAGATAAGCTTGCAGATGATATTGCAGAACATCTTAAAAGTTTAGACAAATAAGTTTATTAATTTTCAAAAAAAATTACGATAGGGGGATTATACAAATGCAATTTATTCAATTTATTCTTGATTTAGGACCAACCGTAATGATGCCAATTATTGTAACACTTTTAGGTTTACTATTTAGACAAAAATTTTCACAATCATTTAGAGCAGGTTTAACTATAGGTATTGGTTTTGCAGGTATTAACCTAGTAATTGGTTTATTAGTTAGTAACTTAGCTCCAGCAACTAAGGCTATGGTTGACAAATGGGGATTGGCTTTAGATGTAATAGATGTTGGTTGGCCAATATCGGCTGCTATAAGTTTTGGTACTTCAATTGTTCCAGCAGTCTTTGGTATATGTATTGTTATTAACTTTATAATGCTTGCAATGAATTGGACTAAAACTATGGACGTAGATTTATGGAATTATTGGCATTTTATATTTGCAGGTGCATTAGTACAGTATTTAACAGGTAGTGTTATGTTAGGATTAGCTGCAGCTGGGTTGTCATTTATAATAATATTAAAATTTGCAGACTTATCAGCACCATTAGTACAAGAGTTCTTTGGGTTACCAGGAGTTTCGCTACCGCATACTGAAACAGTTTCATGGGCTCCAGTAGGAATTATAATTAATAAAGTATTAGATAAAATACCAGGAATAAATAAAATCCAATTAGATACAGATTCTATTCAACGAAAGTTTGGCTTGTTTGGAGAACCAATGATAATGGGTATTTTACTTGGTGCAGGAATTGGAGCACTTGCAGGTTATGATGCTAAAGGAATAATTCAGCTTGGAGTTAGTATGTCAGCAGTTATGTTTATTATGCCAAGAATGGTTCGAATTTTAATGGAAGGATTAATGCCTTTATCAGAGAGTGCAAGAGAATTTTTACAAAAGAAATTCCCTGGAAAAGAAATATATATTGGATTAGATGCAGCATTAGCAATAGGTCATCCTTCAGTAATAGCCACAGGTCTAGTTATGATACCTATAACGCTTGTATTAGCAGCAATTTTACCAGGAAATAGATTACTTCCATTTACTGACCTTGCCATAGTACCAATATTTATGATTTGGGCTGTACTACCTTCAAAAGGAAATGTATTTAGAGGAATTATTACAGGAACAATTTTTATGATAGCAATGCTTTATATAGCAACTGATATAGCAGGAGTATCAACAATAATGGGGCAAGCGGCTGGATTTGATTTTCCAGAGGGAGCAACTACTATATCATCAATTGATGGAGGAGCTCATTTAGTACCATATATTATTTATAAGATTGTTCAAATATTCACTGGTGCTGGTGTATAATTTAGCACAATAAAAAAAAAGATAAGAAAAGTATTATAAAATGCTAAGGGGTGTATTATTTATGATGTTAGAAGAACAAAGAAAAAAGGTTATTGAAATTGCATTAGCAGTACAAAAAGAAAAGTTAGTACCATTGACTTTTGGTAATTTTAGTTTAAAAAATGAGGAAACAGGCTACGTGTGTATTACTCCAAGTGGTATGCTTTATGAAACTTTAAAGCCTGAGGATATAGTGGTTTTAGATGTTAATTGCAATAAAATTGATGGAGAAAGAAAGCCTTCTATAGAAGCACCTCTTCATTGTGCAGCATATAGAAAAAGAAGTGATATAGGCGGTATTGTTCACACACATTCTACTTATTGTACTGCTTGGGCATGTGCAGGTATAGAAATGCCATGTGTAACTGCCGAAGCAGCAGCATTAGTAGGTGGGAAAATTAAATGTGCACCATTTAAACCGATGGGAACTGTTGATTTAGCAGAGGTTACTACAGATTGGTTAGGTGAAGATAGCGTTGTTTTAATGGAAAAACATGGAGCTTTTGCTGTTGGGCAGAATATAGACCAAGCGTTTGTTAATGCTGTTATTGTGGAAGAATCTGCAAAAGTAACTTATGTAGCATCTCAAATTGCAGACCTAAAACCTATAGATGAAGAAATGTGTAAATTTTTACAAAAGGATACTGCTGAAAACTATGGTCAATAATTTATATCTAACAAATATAAAGGGTGATAAAGATGGAAGGCAAAATGAACGCTATGATGTTTTATGCACCAGGAGATGTAAGATTTGAAGAAGTAGATATTCCTAATATTAATGATGGAGAAATACTTGTAAAAGTAAAAGCTGCATTAACTTGTGGGACAGATTTAAAGACTTATAAAAGAGGACATCCCACAATTATAAGAAGTGTACCCTCTACTTTTGGACATGAGTTTTCAGGACAAGTAGTAGAAATAGGAGATAGTGTGACAAAGTTTAAAGTAGGAGATAGGGTTGTTGGAGGAAATTCTGTACCTTGTTTTGATTGCTACTTTTGTAAGAGGAATATGTATAGTCTATGTGAAAATCTAGAATATTTAAATGGAGCATATTCTGAATATGTTGCGGTACCGAAACAATTGGTTAAGTATAATTTTTATAAAATTCCAGATACTTTAGGTTATAAAGAGGCAGCGTTAGTAGAACCATTGGCTTGTGCTCTCCATGGAATTGATAGGACACCAATCAAGGTTGGAGAAACAGTAGTTGTAATAGGGGTAGGGCCTATAGGACTTATGTTTGTAAAATTAGCAACATTAAAAGGAGCAAAAGTAATAGCAGTAGATTTATCAGAATATAGACTAAAGGAATCTAAAAAGTATGGAGCTGTTTATACTGTTAATGCAAATGAAGATAATCATGTAGAGAAAGTAAGAAAGTTAACAGAAGAACTTAAAGGTGCCGATGTTGTAATAGAAGCTACTGGATTTCCAAAAGTTTGGGAAAATGCTGTAAACATGGTAAGACCAAGAGGATTAGTTCTAACTTTTGGAGGAACTAAGAAAGGGACTACTTTCACAATGGATTGTCAAAAATTCCACTATGAAGAAATAGAAATAAAGGCAGTTTATCATCATACTCCGTACCACATTAAAATGGCAGTAGATCTTTTAGCTTCAAAACAAGTAGATGGAAGTTTATTTATCACTGATGAGTATCCGTTGTCTAAAGCTATAGATGCATTGGTGCGTATTGGAAGACAAGAGGGAATTAAATACGCAATACTTCCAGAAATAGACTAAAAAATTAGCTATTGTAAACTGGTTACTAGTTTCTATAAGAAATGGAGTGATATATATGATATATGAAATGATGAGAGCTATGGCAGGACGATATTTAAACGCTGCAGTGGATTGTTATACAGCACATCAAACAGTCTTAAATGTTATAGTTGTAATATTAGGATTTCTATGGATATATTATAGTAAATATCATGGAAAGACAGAAAAGAAAAGGAACTAAGATTAAGGATGAAAAACTCTGTAGTAGAATAATAGTAGCAACATGAAAACGAGCCAGTTGTGGCTCGTTTTGGTGTTTCCATACGTAGATTTACTCACTTATAGATATAAGTAATAATGTTATCTAGACACTTTTAATTTTTTTATACCTTCATCTAGACCATTTAAAGTCAAATCAAACATAGGAAATACATTTTTTACTTGTTTGATTGTATATGCGCCCATTGAATATGTCCAATAGTCTTTTCTTATTGGATTCAGCCAAATACTATTTGAATACTTCTCTCGTAGTTTATTAAGCCATTCAATTCCTGCAATTTCATTATCTAATCCCCAGTAGATATTGCCTCCTGGGTATAAAAGTTCCTCGGGAGCCATACTAGCATCACCAACTATAATTACGCGGTAATCGCTATCTAAATTCTTCATAACCCATTCGGTAGCTATACTATTATTATAAGAACAAGTATGGTCTAGATACAGATTTTCGTAAATACAATTGTGAAAATAATATACTTTAAAATCCTTAAAATGATTAGATTTATGTGCAGCTTGAAATAGTTTATTACAAAGATTGCTATAGGACCACATAGATCCTCCAGAATCCATCAGTAATAGTACTTTCATAGTGTTAGTCCTAGGACGATCCCATACTAATTTTAAATTTCCTGCATTGTTACAGGTTTCTTGAATAGTTCCCTCAATATCTAATTCTGTTTTCGCTCCTTCAACTTTGCTAGAAAACTGTTTTAGTTTTCTAAAAGCCATCTGAAATTGACGTATATCAAGTGTAGTATCTTGGCGAAAATCTTTGAAATGACGTTCTCCAGCTACCTTTACTGCTGAACGATATCCTGATTGTCCACCAATACGAATTCCTCCAGGATGATAACCAGAGTGTCCAAAGGGAGAGGTCCCACCGGTGCCTACCCATTTGCTACCGCCGTTGTGTTCGCCTTTCTGTTCTTTAAGGCGTTTTTCTAAAAGTTCCTTTAACTCATCTAAAGTATGTTTTTTAAACTCTTTATTTTTATCAATAGGCCTCTTTGGCAATTCTTTATCAAGCCACTTCCATACTTGATCTGGAAGATCTTTAGGTGTTTCTATTCCTTGAAAATATGTTGCAAAAGCTAAGTCAAATTTGTCATAATCTACTTCGCTTTTAACAAGGATAGCTCTACACAATTGGTAGAAGTCATTAAGACTAGCACTATAAAGGCCTTTATCAAGTGCTTCTATAAGATTCATCCACTCATTTAATGATACATTCAAACCGCTATCTCTTAGGTGATAAAAAAAAGTTGTGAACATGTCTTACTCTCCTTTCGAAAAATCTATAGACATATCACTTCAATATCTACGATTACGTTTTTTTAATGCACCATTTAATAACATGTCTATATCTTGGTTTTTCTTAAGTAAAACACCTAAGAAAGGAATTTCTGTAGTTAAATGCTTAGGATCTATACCACCAACAATTAATGCTTGTAACCAATCTAGTAACTCTGATGTGCTTGGTTTTTTATGTAGTTCATCTAGACTACGAATCCAATAAAATGTCTCCATAGCATTTTTTATAATTTTCTTATCTATATCTGGATAATGTACACGTACTATTGATTCCATGCTTTCTACATCTGGGAAGTCAATATAATGGAAGATACAACGACGTAAGAACGCATCTGGAAGTTCTTTTTCTGCATTACTTGTAATTATAACGATAGGGCGTTGTTTTGCTACAATAGTTTCTTTAGTTTCGGGTATATAAAAACTCATTCGATCAAGTTCCCATAATAAATCATTGGGGAATTCTATATCTGCCTTATCAATCTCATCAATTAATAGTACAACTTGCTCATCAGAATTAAATGCCTCTCCAACTTTTCCGAGTTTAATATATTTTTTTATATCGTCAACATTGTTTCCGCCAAATTGGCTGTCATATAGACGTTGTACTGTATCGTAAACATACATACCTTCCTGAGCCTTTGTTGTTGATTTTATATTCCAAACAATAAGTTTTTTATTCATAGAATTAGCGATAGCTTCAGCTAACATAGTTTTGCCTGTTCCTGGTTCCCCTTTTATCAAAAGTGGTTTTCCTAAAGCGATAGAAATATTAACTGCATATTGTAAATTTTCAGATACAATATAGCTATCATTTCCGTCAAATTTGTCGATTTTTTGTGATGCTAACATAATTAGTAATCCTCCCTAGAGTTTTTCTATTATTTATTTTATTACTTAAAAGTTTTGAAGTAATATTCTTTTATTAATGAAAAATAGTTTAACATAAAACTATATATATTTCAATTTATTTCCTAAATAAGTTAGAACAAATTTCTCTTTGAGCTATTCTTTCGGTGAATTTAACTAAAAAATTTAAAAAATGTTCTGACTATTTGCAGTGTACATGTTATAATTATTTTTAATCAAAAAACATAATCAAAGACTTATTACTATGAATAGTTTATATGGTTAAACCACAAAAAGTAAGTTGAACTAAAATCAACCACAATATCTACCGCAGATTAGTGCGTTTTGACGCTATATATTGCAGATTAAAGATTTCTGACAATTCATATTGTGGTTGAAGTTCAACTAAATTACTTTTGTGGAATAACCTTTATATAGAATAAAACTAGATAAGTGAATTTATGTTAAATTATTTAAAAAGGAGTGCGCTAGGTGGAAAAGAAGAAAAAAATTTCGATGACAGTTATAAGAAGATTACCTAAATATCATAGATATCTTGAAATGCTTTTAAAAAATAGTGTAGATAGAATTTCTTCAAAAGAACTAAGTTTGAAAATTGGATTTACTGCATCACAAATAAGACAAGACCTAAATTGCTTTGGTGATTTCGGTCAGCAAGGATATGGGTATAACGTAGCTGATTTATATAAAGAGGTCAGCTCTATTTTAGGAATAAATATTGGGTATAGAACTATAATAGTGGGAGCTGGTAACATTGGACAGGCTACTGCAAATTATTCTCGATTTAAAAAGAAAGGTTTTAAAATAGAGGCTATATTTGATGTAAATCCAAAGCTTATAGGATTGAAAATAAGCGATGTTGAAGTATTAGATATTGATAAACTTGAAGAATTTTTGAAAGAAAATAAAATTGATATAGGGGTTATCTGTGTTCCCTATCAAATGGCTCAAAATGTATGTGATATGCTAGTTCAGAACGGCGTTAAAGGGATATGGAATTTTGCACCAATAGATCTGAAAGCTAATTATGAAAGTATTATTGAAAATGTACATTTAAGTGAAAGTTTATTAACTCTTACTTACTTAATGCAGCAGAATAAAAAGTACTCTTAAAAAAGTGGGAATAATAAAAAAATAATAGATATGATATTTCTATTAAAAAAAATTGACAACTTCTGTCTGTGGTGATAAGATGAACCTAGACAGAAGTTGTCAATTTTGTTTTTATAAGGAGTTAAGTATTATGGATAATAGATTTGAACACATTGATATGAAGAATGAGAAAGTATATAAGATAGTAAACAGTGCATTTGAAGTATTTAGTAAAAATGATTTAGAAAAAGCTTCAACAAATATGGTGGTTAAACAAGCAGGTATATCTAGAGGGTTGCTATATCACTATTTTAAAGATAAGCAAGAACTATTCGATTTTCTTTTGTATTTTTCTATTAAAGAATCAATAACTGGGTTAGATGAGAAAATAAATTGGGAGGATAGCGATTTCATAAATCGTCTACGTCAAGTGATTATAATAAAATTAGAACATATACAACGATATCCTTATATGATGGAGTTCTATGATAAATACGCGAATAAACTAACTAAATCCTTCATAAATCAGCACGTTGAGACTATTTCACCTGGAATTAGAGAAAGAGTATACTCATACAACATAGATTTTAGTCAGGTTAAAGAAAGTATTGATTTTGACAAAATGGTGAATGTTATAAAACTTACATTAAAAGGAATAATAGAAGAATATTTGGAGATGATAAGAGCGCGTAATGAGAAATTTGAAGCAGATGTTATAATTGATAAATGTGATGAGTATTTTACATTTTTTAGAGAACAATTTTTTATATAAGCAATGTAAACACTGAAATGAGGTGATAAGTTGCAAAGTAAGAAATTGTATAAATATTTGTTGCAATTATAATTATGATTGTATCCTTGAGATTTTTAGTATCTTTTAAAATAGAGCAAAAATTGAATGAAATGTAAGTTAAAAAGGAGGGAAATTAATGAATAAGAAGATTTATTATTTTACTACGAAAGATAGTCCAATGTTAACAGAAGTAGGAGGCAAGGCTAAAGCACTTATTGAAACTACAAAGGCAGGTTTTCCAGTTCCTTCAGGATTTGCTTTATCAGTTGAATTTTTTAATCCATGGCTCGGAGAAATTAAAAATTCAAGTGAATGGTCAGAATTACTTTCAAATGTAACAAGAGAACAATGTGATGTAATAAAATCAAAAGCAACACAGTTAAAGTTTAGCGAAGCACAAAAGGTAGCCATACAAGAAGCTTTAAATGAATTTGAGAAAGGTACAATTTTTGCAGTACGTTCATCTTCTCCAGAAGAGGATTTGGAAGGAACAAGCTTTGCAGGTATGTATGAAACACTTCTTGGTATAACAATACAGAATATTGAAAAGTCTATAGCCTCTGCGTTTTCTTCATGTTTTGATTTTAGAGTTATGGAATATAAAAAGCAAAATAAAATAAATTTGGAAAATACATGTATAGCTGTTATCGTGCAAAAACAAATTGCTTCAGATGTAAGTGGTGTAGGTTTTTCACTTAATCCTAATAACAATTGCTATGATGAAGTGATGATAAATGCTTCTTATGGACTTGGAGAAAGTATAGTCTCAGGAATAGTAACACCTGATACTTATGTTGTAGATAGTGTGAAAAATGAAATTATTGAAAAGAAAATAGGGGATAAACAAACTGCACTTTGGCTTAAAGATGATGGCGGCATTATTCAAAAAGATAATGATAATTCTAACCATCAGGCACTCACTGATAAGCAGATTTTTCAGCTGTCGGAACTTATTAAAGAATGTGAAAAACATTACGGAATGCCAATGGATACGGAATGGGCTTTTGAAAAAAATAGATTATATCTATTACAATCAAGACCTATTACAACATATATTCCTTTGTTTCCAGAGCTTGTAACAAATCCTGGAGAAAAGAAAAATATTTATATTGACGTAATGGGACTTACACAAGGATTTACTAAAAGTATGTCTGTTCTTGGTATGGATCTATGGGCAAGAATGTTAGAAGACTTAAAAGGTGGTATTACCCCAACATCTATAGATGGAGCTATGCCGGCTATTCACGGAAGACAATATACCAATGTTTCTAATATGTTAGTTGGCTGGGGTTCTTTTGCAACTAAAAAGTTTGTGGAAAGCTATGATGAAAATGTGAAAAAAATATTTGCTGATATAGATTTAGACAAAGAATATAAACCTGATAAAATGCCAGAATCAATGAAAAAAACAAAATTAAATATGTTTAAGATGGTTTTTAAAATGTTACCATCAACAATAAAAGCAAAATTTTCGGATTATAAAGAAGTTGTTAATGAATATAATATAACAGCAAGTAATATAATGGAGCATCGAAAAACATTAAATTCAGAAAAGAAATTTAGTGAATTAGTTGATTTTTCAATGAAAGACCTTAAAACTATTATGAATACCATTGGAATCATGATGGCTGGTATGGCATCATATGCTTCTATTAAAAAAATGTTTAAAGGCAAGGATGTAGAGAAACTAGTAACTGCGCTGGGAATGGATTTAGATGGAAATCCAACCAGTGAAATGGGGCATTTATTGTTTAAACTTGTTTCTTATGATGAATTTCAATTGACTAAATCATTAGATGAGTTTGTGCTAAAGGTAGAACAAAAATCATATTCAAAAGAATTCATGAAGGATTATGTTGAGTATATAGACAAGTTTGGAGCAAGAGGTTTTATGGAGATAGATATTGCTTCAAAGAGAGTATATGAAGACATTACATTGCTATATGAGAAGTTAATTAATATTAATATTGAAGATAGTCAAATAACAAATGTTAAAGCGAAAAGAGAAGAAGCGTATAAAAAATTACTCTCTGTAGCTAAAGAAGGTGGGTTTGATAAAAAATTCAAAAAACAAGCAGAAATTTATCAGGCAACTTTTGGGTACAGAGAACATCCTAAATATATGATTGTAATGATATTTGCAAAACTTCACGATATAGCACTTGAACTGGGAGAGAAATTTGTGCAGGAGGGTAGACTTGAAAACAAATGGCATATATTTGATCTTCATATGAATGAAATAACTAAAGTTCAAAATGGTGAAGATATTGATCTTAAGGCTATTAGAGATAAAAACCTTGCACCTTATAAAAAAGTAGCACATATTAAGGATTGGCCACTTGTTATTGATAGCAGAGGGAAGATATTTAAGCCCAAAATTAATGCTAAAGATGGTGATATAGTTGGTTCTGCAATAGCTCCTGGCATTGCAAGAGGGAGGGCTAAGGTGCTCAGAACTCCATATGAAAAACAGTTAAATCCTGGTGAAATATTAGTAACAAAAGCCACAGAACCATCATGGACACCTATTTTTATAAATGCTGCAGGAGTTATTATGGAAGTAGGAGGACCACTTCAACATGGAGGTATAATTGCTAGAGAATATGGTATTCCTTGTGTAAGCGGAATGCTTGGAATTATGGATATTGTAAAAGACGGAGATATGCTTGAAGTTGATGGATCAAATGGAATTGTAAGAATAATTGAAGAATAGAAACTTATAAGGATTATTATATAAAAGGAACATTATAGACAGCAGATTCTGCTGTTTTTCTTTTTCGAAAATATATTTTTTAAATAAAATAGGCAATTGGCTTGATTATATATCCATTATGTGGTTTAATTAGCTTGCGAATAATTTTAGGAATAACAAGAATAATGTTCGTTAATTATCAAATTTAGGGGGAGAAAAGAAATGAGCAGAAAAATTAATAAGTTAATAACAGTAATTGTAGCATGTATTATAATTTTTACAGGATGTGGGACAACTAATGCAAGTACAAAAGAAAAAAATGAAACTAAAGAAACTATAACCTCAGAGACAAAAGTTATAGGAATAATTGGGGCTATGGAAGAGGAAGTAGAGATATTGAAAAATAAAATGGATATAGAAGAAGAAGTAAAGATAGCAGGAATGACTTTCTACCAAGGTACTGTACATGATCAAAATATTGTGTTAGCGCGTTCAGGTGTTGGGAAAGTTAATGCAGCTATGTGTGCTCAAATAATGGCTAGTTCATTTAATATTGACTATTTAATTAATTCCGGTGTTGCTGGTGGAATGTTCGGAGAATTAAAGCAAGGGGATATTGTTATTTCTACAGATGCGGTACAACATGATTTTGATGTAACAGCATTAGGGGAGCCATTAGGTGAAATATCAAGATTGGGAATTACATACTTTAAGGCAGATGAAAGTTTAATTAATTTAGCTGAAAAAGCAGCTGTAGGTATAAATTTAGAGGGTGTAAATGTTTTTAAAGGTCGTATTGCAAGTGGAGATCAATTTATAGCTGGCGGAGATTTAGAAGAAAGAATTAGAACTAATTTTGAGCCTTATGCAGTTGAGATGGAGGGTGCAGCTATTGCACATGTTGCTTATTTAAATGAAGTACCATATGTAATCATTCGTGCTATTTCAGATAATGCTGATGGTGAAGCAGAGTTGTCTTATCCGGAATTTTTACCTATCGCAGCAAAGAATGCTAGTTTATTGTTAGATAAAATTATAGAAATTGCAAGCAGTGAATTATAAAATACATAACTAAAATTATATATTAAGTAAAGTAATAAACATTATTATTTATTTCTAAATAATAATGTTTATTTTTATTTAAAAAAGAATAAACTGTAGTTTTTTTATATTACAAAATTGTAAGACAAAAAATTATCCTGTAAGCTACAAGACATAGAGTATAAAACAAAGAAAAAGTATAATGGTTTCATAGCTAAAATAAAGCCAAATAAAAGTGAGGAGAAAAAATATGGAGATTTTAAAAGTTGAGAATCTAAGTAAAACTTATGGGAAAGATGAAAATAAAGTGGAAGCTTTAAAAAATATAGATTTATCTATTAATAAAGGAGAATTTGTAGCAATTGTTGGTGCTTCTGGTTCTGGGAAAAGTACACTTCTTCATTTATTAGGAGGATTAGATAGACCTACAGGTGGAAATGTTGTTATTGAAGGGGAAAATATTTATGATTATAAAGAAGCAAAGCTTGCTATATTTAGAAGAAGAAAAATCGGGTTTATATTTCAGTTTTATAATTTAATACCTGTATTAGATGTGGAAGAAAATATTTCTTTGCCAGCATTATTAGATAACGATAAAGTAGATGAAAAATATTTAGCTGAAATAATAGAGATATTAGGACTTAAAGATAGGAAAAAGCATCTTCCTTCAGAATTATCAGGAGGACAACAGCAAAGAGTGTCAATAGGAAGAGCGATTCTCAATAAACCATCTATAATTCTTGCAGATGAGCCTACTGGAAACCTTGATAGTAAAAATTCTAAAGAAGTAATTGATTTATTAAAATACACTGCAAAAAGATATAATCAAACACTTATACTAATCACCCATGATATCAATATTGCGACTATGGCTGATAGAGTAATTACAATTGAGGATGGGAAAATTCTTTCAGATAAGAATATGAAGAATAATTAGGTGGTGAAAAAAATGTTAGATAACTATAAACAACTTTCATGGAAGTATTTGAAATTAAATAAAAAAAGAAGTTTATTAACTATAATAGGGATAATTTTATCCGTTGCACTAGTCTCATCTATAGGACTTTTTCTAAAAGCTTTAATTAATGCAGAAATTGAAGAGGTAAAGAACCATGTTGGTTCATACCATTTACTTTTTACAAAATTTGATGATGAACTTAAGGATAAAATAGCTTTTAATTCTAAGGTATCTAGAAGTGGAGTATATAGAGAAGATGGAGAGAAAGAAATAAAAGAGAATCTGTTTATAAACAAAATATCAGGAACAAAAGGAGCATTTGAACTATTACCATGCAAACTAATCGAAGGCCAGTTTCCGGAAGATGAAAAAAATATTGCTTTAGAAAAATGGATGGTTAAAGAATTATTTGAAGATGCATCTGTTGGGGATAAGATTTTAGTTGAGAATAAAGAATATGTACTATCAGGTATACTAGAAAACAATATTAAAACTCAGGAGATAAATAAAGGAATAGCACTATATCATTATAAGTTTCAAGATGGGGAAAAACCTTATTTACTTCTTGAAATAAGTAAGAAAACCAATCTAAAAAAAGCACTCCAAGAATTAAAGAACTTAGGAGGAAAAGATGATGTTATTGAAAATAGGCAGCTTCTTACTATTCAAGGAGTGGGAGATAATACAGAAGGAGTAACAGGACTATATTTTGTAACAGGAATTATTATTGCCATAGTAGTATTAGCCACAATCGCTGTAATATTTAATTCATTTCAAATTAGTATTGTGGAAAGAATTAAGCAATTCGGAATGCTTAGAGCTGTTGGAACAACACCAAGACAAATAAGAAATATAGTTATAAGAGAAGCTACATTCTTTGCAATTATAGGTGTTCCTGTAGGATTACTTTGTGGAATTATAGCGATTTATGGAATTGATTTTACTTTTAAATTAATTGGTGCAGATTCGGTAATACAAATGAAACCATCAATATCATTAAATATTATGCTTATAAGTGCTGCTATTGGTTTGGTTTCAGTATATATATCTGCTTTCGTACCATCATTTATGGCTGGAAGGATATCGCCTCTTGTTGCCATAAGTAGCAGAAATTCTATAACTAAAGAAAAGATTAAAAAGAGAAAAAATGCAATTGTTATGAAAGTATTTGGCTTTGAAGGACAATTAGCTTATAAAAATATTAAAAGAAGTAGGAGAAGATATAGAACTACAGTGTTTTCAATATTTATAAGTGTTTTATTATTTATCACTTTTAAATCATTTATGGATATGAGTTTAAATATTTCAAGCAATTTAAATGAGTCTCATAATATTCATTTTTCTGTTATTAGTTCATCAAATGATAGACTGGGAGACTCCAAAGATTATGATAATATTGTACGGGAAATAAATAAATTGCCATTGGTTGAAAATACGTATAAAGCATTTGATATATCTAGAGTTTCAGTACTTATAGATAAGAATATGGAAAATGAAGCAGTTAGAAATATGGAAAATATTTATGAAGAAAATATGGTAGATAAAAAAGGAAAAGTAAATTTGGAAGGAGCTATTGAGATTTATGACGAAAAATCTATGGAACTTGCAAAGAAGTATATAGATTCTGGCGAAATTGACATAGATAAATTAAATGAAGAAAACGGAGTAATTATAATAAAGAAAAATACCATTTATAATGAAAAAACTCATAAGCCATATATAGGACCAATTGCTAATATAAAGGTTGGAGACGAGATAGAAGTTAAAATACAAAATGAAGTTGAAGAAGAAGAAAGTAATCATCCATCAAAGGTTAAAGTTTTGGCTATTTTAGAAAGTGAACCGTTTAATTTTAGAGGAGCA
The DNA here is from genome assembly GCF_050402865.1 of Clostridium sediminicola. NCBI lineage: Bacteria > Bacillati > Bacillota > Clostridia > Eubacteriales > Clostridiaceae > Clostridium > Clostridium sediminicola. The sequence goes on along the minus strand of NZ_BAABMF010000016.1, from coordinate 95,321 downwards.
AATAATGTGCTAAAGATGATTACTACAGAGGAAATGGCCAAAAAACTAAATAGAGTAGAAAAAATGACTCCTTATAGTTTAAATATTCAAATAGATAATACTAAAAATGAAGAAATCACATTAGAAAATTTAGAGAAAATATTAGACGTAGATGAAGATTTTAGAGTTATAAACAATATTGATCAGAATAAAAGAAGTAAATCTGTAATATTGATGGTTAAAATACTATTATATGGATTTGTGATAATTGTTTCCTTGATAAGTAGTATCAATATAATTAATACTTTGACTACAAATATTATACTTAGAAAAAGGGAGTTTGCAACAATAAAATCTATAGGAATGACACAAAAAGGATTGAGAAAAATTATAATTCTTGAAGGATTATTATATGGAATAATTGGAACTATCTATGGAGCTATTTTTGGAACGGGATTATCTTATCTAATGTTTATAGGCTTAGGCGGAATTCGAGAGTTTTCATGGGGAGTGCCTTGGCAGGCAATTTTAATAGCTGGTGTTGCAGCTTTAGTAATTGGATATCTTTCAGTTCTTGCTCCTTTATCAAGAATAAAGAAAGCAAACTTAATTGAAACAATAAGGGAAGATTATTAGTTTAGTTAATGGTATAATTTATATATCAATGCATAATTTTCATAATTGTGCATTGATATATTGTTAGAAAGAAGTGAAATAAATGAGTAAAATCCTGTTGGTTGAAGATGATGAATCTTTAGCACTTGGTATAGAATTTACTTTAAAGGATGAAGGTTATTCAATTCATGTAGCTAAAAATTTGAAAGAGAGTAGAAAACTTTTTTCTACTGAGAATTTTGATTTGATTCTTTTAGATGTAAATTTACCTGATGGTAGTGGTTATGAGTTTTGCAAAGAAATAAGAAATGAGAGCGAAATTCCTATCATTTTTCTGACTGCGCTTGATGATGAGGTAAATATTGTTCTAGGTTTAGAAATTGGTGGAGATGACTATATTACTAAGCCCTTTAGAGTTAGAGAACTTTTATCTAGAATTAAAGTAGCGATTAGAAGAAATAATAAGAATAAATCTATGGGTAGTAAATTAATTAGTGGAGATATTTGTGTAGATATAGATATAGCATTAGTCAAAAAGTTAGGCGAAAAAGTTGTTTTGACTGCTCAAGAGTATAAGCTTTTATTAGTGTTTATGAACAAACCTAACCTGCTTATGAAAAGAGATGAATTACTAGGGGAACTAATTCAAAGTGAAGATATTTTTTTCGATGAAAATACTATAGCAGTTTATATAAAAAGAATAAGAGAAAAAATTGAAGATAATATAAAACAGCCTGAGTATATTGTTAATAAAAGAGGATTTGGGTATAAGTGGGCTAAAGAGGTTATTAAGGAGTAGAGTGAAATGAATAAGAATTTTAATAATCCAGAGCTAAAAAAAAGTTCAATCATTCTTTTATTCTCTACAATTTTATTTTTTTCAGCTACTATTTTTGTATTAAATTTATATCATAAAAATTTAAAGGAAGATTATATAAAAAGTTTAGGAGTTATAGCTAATAGAGTTATTGAAAAAGATCCTGAATTAGAAAAAGAGATTATACCTCTTATTACAAAAGAAATTAATGAAGATGACGTTGTGAAGGGTAAAGAATTGTTGAAACAGTATGGGATAGATAGTGATTTAGAGAATAAACTATTTCCTTATGTAAATAGGACTATTGAAAGAAATATCTATTTCCTAACTATAATTTTTATATTTTTGTTTGTATTTTTATTTATAATGAATTATTTACAACATCTATTTTTTTATAATAGAGTAAGGGCGGTAACTTTAGGAGCAAGAAAAGTTATAAAGGGAGACTATTCAATAACAATTGATGAGAACAAAGAGGGGGATATCTCTAAATTAGCAAGTTCATTTAATTCTATGAAGGATATAATCCGAAGTAATATTGATAATCTGAAATCTGAAAAGAATTTTTTGGTGAATTTATTATCAGATATTTCTCATCAATTAAAAACTCCACTTTCTTCTATGATAGTTTATAATGATATACTTTTAAATAAAGAATTATCTGACGAACAAAGAAAAAGCTTCTTGAGAAATAATGAAATTCAGCTATATAGAATGGATTCATTGATAAAAAGTTTATTAAAACTTGCAAAATTAGATGCTAAGGCAATTGAGCTTAATAAATCTAATTTAAGTTTAAACGATACTATTCAAGAATCTATAGATGCTTTAGTAGGCAAGGCAAATGATAAAAATATTGATATTGAATTCATAGAAAATAAAGAAATATATATGTGTCATGATAAATTGTGGTTAGAAGAAGCTTTGATAAATGTTTTAAAAAATTCAATTGAACATACTGATCAAAGTGGTAAAGCCACAATAGAAATGATACAAAATCCTCTTTATACTAGAATTATTATAGAGGATACTGGAGAAGGTATAAAAGAAGAAGATTTACCAAACATATTCAAAAGATTTTATAAATCCAAAACATCTAAAAAGAATGATTCTGTTGGAATAGGATTAGCTTTAGCTAAATCTATAGTAGAAGCTCACGGTGGCATTATAGAGGTCCAAAGTAAGATTAATGTAGGAACAAAATTTTTTATAACCTTTATGGAGTTATGAATTATATAGAAAAAATAGTGTGCTAAAATTTGAGCACACTATTTTTTTGTGTTTATATAAATTTTTGAATTGTCTAAGTGGAGGTGGTATAAAGAATTTTAGCTTAATAAAAAATTACTAGAAATTATTATATTTAGTGGATTATTTCATTATGTTGAAAAATAAAAAAAGAATATTCCATTTAACTGGACATATAAATATTAATATAACATGGTTAAATAATAATGTGGGATGGATCTATTATTGTGAATTAATTACAAAAATAAATATGTTGTATGAGATGACTAGTTGAATTGAGTAAGGAGGAAATATGAGAGATTTAAATAATATACTTGGAAAAATCAAAGGTGGATTAATAGTTTCTTGCCAAGCATTAGAAGATGAGCCATTATATAGTTCAGATATAATGGTTAGAATGGCTAAAGCAGCTAAAATAGGGGGAGCGATGGGTATAAGAGCAAATACTGTAGCAGATTGTAAAGCTATAAAGGAAAATATAGATTTACCTTTAATAGCAATTTTAAAGAGGGTATATAAGAATAATGACGTATACATTACACCAACAATAAGAGAATTTAAAGAAATTCAAGAAGTAGGATCAGACATCATTGCTATTGATGCTACATCAAGGAAAAGACCTGATGGAAAAACACTTGAAGAGTTTATTAAAGAAATTAGAGAATCATACAAAGGTTTATTAATGGCTGACATATCAAACTATGAAGAAGGGATACAAGCTGAGAGATTAGGAGTTGATATAGTAAGTACTACTTTAAGTGGATATACAGATTATACTTTAGGGTGTGAAAAACCAAATTTACAGTTAGTTGAAAAACTAAGCAAAGATCTTAGTATACCAGTTATTGCAGAAGGCAATATTCAAACACCTGAACAAGCAATTAAATGCTTTAAAAGAGGCGCTACATCAATAGTAGTAGGTGCAGCTATTACAAGACCACGTCTTATAACTCGTAAATTTGTTGATTCTATTCAAAATATAAAGTGAAAATGTGAAACAACTTAAGAAAACAAATATGGAATTATAAATAAGATAAAGAGGTGATGAATGATAGTTGATGTTGGAGCTAATGTGATACCTTTGATAAAAAGTGTTTATAGTTCATTAACAAAGGCTGAAAAAAAAGTAGCTAATGTAGTTTTAAATGAAACTGAAAGTATATTATATGCCTCTATATCAGATTTTGCTGAAATGGCTGGTGTAGGTGATACTACGGTTTTAAGGTTTTGTCGTAAGATTAATTTTAAAGGATATCAAGGATTTAAAATGGCAATAGCACAAGAATTAGCAATTGCTAATACAAAAGGCATTAAACAACTAAACGATGAAATTTATGAAGATGATTCGCTTGATGATATTATTCATAAAACTCTTATTATTCAAGATAAAGCACTTAACGATACAGTTAAGTTACTTAATATAGAAAATGTGGAAAAGTCAATTTCTGCAATTGCAAAAGCCAGAAAAAATTATTTTTATGGATTAGGGTCATCAGGGATTATTGCGTTGGCAGCAAAAAATAAGTTTCTTAGAATTGGGATAAATGCTTATGCAGATATTGATTCACATATTCAGGCTATGACGGCATCTTTACTTAGTGAAGATGATGTTGCAGTAGGTATTTCATTTTCAGGAAGTTCAATTGATACTGTGAAAAATTTGGAAATAGCTAAAAATGCTGGAGCTAAAATAATCTGCATCACTCATCATGCTAATTCACCTATAACAAGGTATTCTGATATTGTGCTGCTTACTGGAGCAAAAGAAGCACCACTTCAAGGTGGGGATGTTTCAGCACAAATAGCTCAATTATTTGTAATTAGTATTTTGTATAATGGGGTATTTTTAAAGTTAAAAAATCAGTCAATCAAAAATAAAGAAAAGACATGCGAAGCTGTTTTAGATAAACTTTACTAATATACAATTTAATAAATGAAATAGAAAGGAGTGGTCTTAAATTGTATTAATTTAAGGAAATGCATAGTTTGAGAAAGAGTCAAGAAATTTAATATTGGAGGGGGATATTAATGAAACATGGTAAATTATTATCAATAATTCTTGTAGTAACACTTATGATAAGTCTTTTAGCTGGATGCGGTAAATCTAATGAGGTTAGTGAATCGAAGAATTCTGAATCAACAAGTACATCTGAATCTAAAGATAAACCTTTTGAAGGAGAAACTTTAACTGTTTTGTATATGTCTAGTGTATACACTGAAGCAGCTAAGAAAATGGTGCCAGAATTTGAAGAAAAAACTGGAGCTAAAGTTGAAGTAGTAGATTTCCCTTATGTGACACTTCATGAAAAATCATTATTAGATTTAACTAGTAGTACTGGCTCCTATGACGTAATGAGTGTAGCTTGTCAATGGGACGGAGAATTTGCACCTTATATGGAAAATTTAGATAAATTTATTAAAGCAGATAATTATGATACGACAGATTTTATACCAAATGTTTTTGAAAATGCGGGAAAGTGGCAGGGTGATATTATTGGTATTCCACATGCTAATACACCAATGGTTATTGCATATCGTACGGATTTAATAGATAAAATGCCGGATACTTGGGATGGGTACTTAGAATTAGCAAAGGAATTCACAAAACCTGACGAAGGAATGTATGGTGTTTCTATACCAGGTGTGAAAGAACAATTTGCAGGATTATGGGATATTCGTTTATGGTCTATGGGCGGAGCTTGGGCTGATAAAGATTGGAATGTTACAGTTAATTCTCAAGAAGGTAAAAAAGCAATGGAGCATGTTAAAGAGTTAACTAAATATGCTGATCCGGCAGCATTATCATGGGGATTAGAAGAATCAATAAAGGCTTTCTTAGATGGGAAAGCAGCTGTTTGTGAAGCATGGCCAACATTAGGAATTACTCAGAATGGAGATAATCCTGAAAAATCAAAAATTGTTGGAAAATGGGCATTAGCATCTTATCCAAAAGATAAAACTGGAGAAACAATGCTAAGTGCTTGGGATTTAAGCATACCAAAAGCTTCTGAAAATAAGGAATTAGCGTGGGAATGGATAAAGATGTATTCAAGCAAAGAAAAAGGATCAGAATTCTATAAAGAATTTAATATTTTATCTCCTAGAGAAAGTTTTTGGAAAACTGATGCTATAGTTGGAACTCCAATTGAGGATGTAAGACCAGCTTTGGATACTGCATTAATTTGGTGGAGAGTACCTGCATCAACTGAAGCAGATACTGCAGTTGGAATGGCGGTATCATCGGTTATGTCTGGACAGAAAACCACTGAAGAGGCTTTAGAAGAACTAGAAGAAGGGCTAAAGGCAGCATTAGAAAATAACCCGATAGATGAAGGCATAAAGAATACAGGTAAATAGATTATTAGACGAATATATTTAAAGTGAGATTTTGTACAAGGAATATGTTGTGTCTTCCTTGTACAAAATTATAATGTCTCATATGGAGGATAGTTATGAAAGGAAATGTTAAAAATCTGGGAGATAAAATAACATCTTGGCTATTTTTAGTGCCTACATTGATATTCTTAGGGATTACTGCATTATTTCCGTTAGTATATTCTATTTATCTGAGTTTATTTAGACTTAAACTTAATTTACCTAATCAAAAACTAAAGTTTATAGGATTAGGTAACTATGTAAAGATGCTTGGAGATGAAGTGCTTAAACGATGTACTTTAAATACCATAGTATTTGCGATAGTATCTGTTGGTGCAGAAATGTTGTTAGGCTTAGCAATTGCAATGGTAATATCAAGTGATAAAAAATGGAGCAAATGGGTACTGTCATTATTAATGATTCCGATGATTATGGCACCTGTAGCTGCAGGAACGTTATGGAGGATGATGCTAGATTCATCCACAGGAGTAATTAATTATTTCCTTGTGTTAGTTGGATTTCCAAATATACCTTGGTTATCAAAACCATTTACAGCTATGGTATCAGTCATTGGTGTTAATGTATGGCAATTAACACCATGGGTAACTATTATATTAGCAGCAGCTTTAAAGGGAATACCGAGACAAACTATTGAAGCAGGTATGGTAGACGGTGCTTCAAGATGGCAGATATTCACCAAAATAATAATACCTTATTTAAAACCAGTAATTATTATTGCTTTAATGATTAGAATTATAGATGCTTTTAAAGTATTTGATACAGTTTATGTAATGACTGGAGGAGGTCCAGGAATAGCCACTGAAATGCTTCCAAACTTTATTTATCGTCAAGGATTAAAATATTTTGATGCAGGATATGCAGCAGCTTTAGCAATAATATTTATAATATTTATGTCTTTAGTCACTTATAGCTTTATTCAATTAAGAGTGAAGGAACAAAAAAAGACAAGGGGGAGTGTGTAGTGAAAAAGATAAATCAAGTTGATTATGTAAATGATGCTATTAGTAACTTTGCTGGTAGATATGTAAAAGTAATCTTAGTCTTTTTAAGTGTCTTTTTAGTGGCATTTCCCTTGTATTGGCTTATTACAAGTTCTGTAAAATTAGAACAAGAATATCTATCATATCCACCAATTCTTATTCCGTCTAAGATTACCATTCACAACTTTATAGATGTTTTCAACAATAATGGATTAGGTAAAGCACTATATAATTCTTTAGTAGTTTCTACGAGTACTACTCTCATTAGTGTTTTTATTGGCTCAATGGCGGCTTATTCTTTGGCAAGAGGAAAGTTAAGCAAAATTGCACGAACAATATTTGGAGTATGGTTTATGGTTCAAAAAATGTACCCTGCTATTGCTACTGCAATTCCTGTTTTTCTAGTTATAAGAAAATTGGGATTAATGGATACAAAGTCAGCTTTAATTATTATGAATACAAGTTTTAGTATACCTTTAGTAATTTGGTTGATGATGGGTTTTTTTCAGGATCTACCTATTGAATTGGAAGAATCGGCTATGCTTGATGGATGTAATATGTTTAATAGATTCTTTAGAATAGTTTTACCAATAACAAAACCAGGATTGATTGCGGCAGCAATTTTAACATTTGTGGCAACTTGGAACGAATTTCTTTTTGCAGTTATTCTAAGTATAAGAAAAGCAAAGACTTTACCAGTTGTTATTGCAGGGTTTATTACTGATAGAGGGTTGGCTTGGGGACCAATGGCTGCTACAACAGTTGTAACAATTATTCCAGTTGTTATTATAGTACGGGCCTTACAAAAAGATTTTGTAAAAGGTTTATCAATGGGAGCTATTAAAGGATAATTTATATCACTTTTGAAAGGTGGGATAAAATGAATTCATATCAACGAACAATGGGAGCTTTAAAAGGGGATAAGATAGATCGAGTTCCTGTTATTCCTTTAATTATACAGCATTCTTTGAAGATAAGTGGTATTCCTCATTCAATTTATTCTAGTAATGCACAAAAAATGGCTGAGTCTCAAATAGTTGCTGCAAAATTATATAACTATGATGGTATTCATCTTACTACAGATAATTCGATTTTAGCGGAAGCGTGGGGATGTGGGATACATTTACCTTACGATGAACCACCTCAAATAGTACAAAGAATTCTTGGTGATACTAAAGATTTGACAAAGTTATTAAAGGTAGACACAAGAAAATCTGCAAGGATTCCTGTAATTCTTAATGCCACTAAAATAGCAAGAGAAGAGTTGAAAGAAGCGTATTTTATTAAAACAAATATAGATTCGGGTCCTTTTTCTTTAGCATCTGCGGTTAGAGGAGAAGAAAAATTTTTTATGGATTTATATGATGATGAGCAGTTTGTTATGGATTTACTCCAAATATGTACTGATACACTTATTAAATATGGAAAAGCAGCGGCAGAAGCAGGGGCTCATGGATTGACATTTGGTGATTCAACAGCTGGTTTAATAGGTCGGGAATTATATAAAAAGTATGCATTTCCATTTGTAAAACATGCAATTACTGAATTGAAGAAAAACGGAATTCCTGTATTTTTGCATATTTGTGGCGATGCCAATCATATTTTAGATTTAATGGCTGATACAGGAGCGGATTCATTGGAAGTGGATACACAAGTATCTTTTGAACATGCAAAAAAAATTGTGGGAAATAGAGTATGTATTACAGGAAATGTTGCTCCGGTAGAGACATTGCTTCAAGGAACACCTGAAAAAGTATATCAAGAGAGTATTAAATGCATCAAAGATATTGGTCCAAAGGGAAGAATTATATTGAGTTCAGGTTGCGAAGTGCCTAGGGATACACCGGAAGAAAATATTCGAGCGATGCTACATGCTGCTGAAACTTATCAAAAGTATTGTTAAAATCTTAGATAGTCCATTATTTTTGTGATTTTAAGATATATTAGAAAAATTTAGGCAATATTATATCTTTGTTTGGATATATTATATATAATTTATTAAAGGATTCTTTTATCATGTGGATTATCCATATAATAAATTTGAAATGTTTACTAAAAGGTGTGATAGCAAATGAATAATAAAGAAAAGGTGTATGATATTTTAAAACAATTATATATAGATACCAAGAGTGGAATAACTGCTGAAGATGTTTCTAATAGACTTAAAATTAGTAGATCTAATACAAGCAACTATTTAAATAAATTGTACAAAGAGGGTAAAGTCCAAAAAATCAAATCTAGGCCGGTATATTTTTTCCCAATTGATAAAAATAGCAAATCGGAACACGGCTATAAAGATGGTAGTTTTTCAACTCTTATTGGTAAGCGGCACAGCTTGAAAAAGGTAGTAGAAAAGGCTAAAGCTGCAATTCTATACCCACCCTATGGATTACATTCGATTATCTATGGTGAAACTGGTGTTGGAAAGAGTATGTTAGCAAAGTATATGTATAATTTTTCAATAGAATCTGGGGTTAGGAAAGAGGGAGCTCCTTTTGTTACATTTAATTGTGCTGATTATGCTAATAATTCTCAACTTTTGATGGGACATATTTTCGGGGTGGAAAAAGGGGCATACACAGGTGCAGAAAGTTCTAAGACTGGACTTTTAAAAGGAGCAGATAAAGGTGTTTTATTTTTAGATGAAATACATAGATTACCTCCAGAAGGGCAAGAAATGCTATTTACATTTATAGATAAGGGTACCTTTAAGCAAATGGGACAATCTACTAAGGAGATTAGTTCAGAAGTATTAATAATAGCAGCAACTACTGAAAATCCTGAATCCACTCTTCTGGATACATTTAATAGAAGAATTCCTATGGCTATTGAAATGCCACCATTGAGGGAAAGAAGTCTTGTTGAGAGGATAGAACTAATTAAACACTTTATTAGAGAAGAGGCTAAAAGGGTTAAAAAGCCTATCAAAATGCATAGGCAGATTATGAAGTCATTATTGCTTTATGAGTGTAAAAACAATATAGGTCAACTTCAAAGCGATATTAGACTGGCAGTTGCAAACTCATTTCTAAATCATATTAGGGATTCAAGTAAAATCTTGGATATGCATTTAAGTTATTTTAATAAATCATTAAAGATAATAGAAAGTAACTATAGGGGAAAGGCATATGAAGTAGAGATTTTGGTTCCCAAAGATATAGATTATCATATATTTTATCCATCAGGAAAGGAAGAAAATTTTGGTTTTAAGGAGATAAAGAAAGATGAAGATGATGATGGAGGTAAAGCAGAATTAGCACTTTTTAGGGAAGGTATAAGAAGTAATGCACTTATAGAAAAGTTGTTTATGAATGCAAAGTTTTTTAAGATTTGCCAAGATATAAGAGCTATAATACAAAATGAGTTATCAGTACCATTGGGTGAAAACAAGTTCTATCATATGGTGATTCATATAAATTATATTATTGAAAATAATTCTTTTAAAATTACTAGAAATAAATTAGATATAAATGAAGTGAGGCAGAAAAATAAGGAAGAATTTAAGGTGGCACTAAAAATAATTAATATAATTGAGAGTGAATTTAATATATTTTTATCTATAGAAGATGTGTCATATATTGCGTTATTCTTGGCGAAAGATATAGAGGAAGAGCAGAAAATGTTTAACCATGATGTTGATGTTATTGTAGCTATGCATGGAGATAGTACAGCAAGTAGTATGGTTAAAGCTGTTAAAGATATCTTAGGTGTAGGAAATATCTATTCATTTGATATGAAGTTGAATAAAAGTTATATTGAAGTAGTTGAGGAATTTAAAGAGATAATAAGAAGTATCAAGGCTAAGGATGGATTACTGCTATTTACGGATATGGGCTCATTGAATTCATTTGACAGTATCATTAAGCAGGAGTTGGGTATACAGGTTAAAACTATTTCTATGGTTACAACATTAATGGTGTTAGAGGCTGTGCAAAAATTGAATATAGGTTTTTCGCTTATTGAGGTATACAATTCTATAATTGAGATGATGAATTATAGTGTTGATAGTAAAACCGGAATTACTAACAAGAAAAAAGAAAATATAATGATTGTTGGTTATAGTGTCAGTGAAGATTTAGGAAAAGAAAGTAAGAAGATTATAAAGGATAATCTGGGTACATATATTGAGGGTATAGATATTGTACTTGTTCCTAATGATAATGATCAAAAATTTCGTATGATTGTTAATAAAATTATTAAGGATAATAATGTTATTGCACTTATTAATGAATATTCTTTTGGTATAGATGGAATAGAATATTTTAAAAGAAATGAATTAAAATGCAATGAAGGCATTAATAGGTTAAGAACTATTATTAAAATTAATAAGGGATATAATAATGTAATTGAGGGATTAAAGAGTTCATTAAAATTTACAAACTATTCTAAGTTATTTGAAGATGTAAGAGATACTATTAAGATTGTTTTATTTAGATTTGGTATAAAAAAGGAATATGATATGGTAATTGGTCTGGCAATGCATCTTGCCTTTATGGTGGATACTTTAGTTGGTAATATAAGGGTGGGGCAAAAATTTGCTCCTGAAAAATTAGAGAAACATGAGAAGAAACTGTATATAATAAAGAAAGAAATGAATAAATTAGAGAAGCAGTATAACATTAATATTGATGACAATGAATGTTATGGAATCCTTTGTATTTTAAATGATGGTTAAACCACAAAAAGTAAGTTGAACTACAATCAACTACAATATCTACCGCAGATTGAATCGTTCTGACGCTATATATTGTGGTTGAAGTTCAACTAAGATACTTTTTGTGGAATAACCATATGATGGGTAAATCACAAGATAATTTATAATAAAGAATCTCTAGAATTTTGATTTTAATCAGAATTCTAGAGATTCTTAAATTTTAAACACTTGTAATAGTCTGTTTAAAAACACAGAGATTTTATTAAACACATTGGTTGATATTTAAATAGATTTTGTGTTGAGTTAATAGAATGAGCAGTATTAGCCAGTCTCAAAGGTTAATATGATTTTGGTATAATAATTGCTAAATATAATATCAAGATAAACAAAACTATGAAAAAAGGAGGAGCTAATATGAATATACTTTTAGTTTGTGCCAATGGAGCATCTACTGGAGTTTTAGTAGAAAAAATGAAAAGGTTTGCTAAGGAACATGAAAAATTAAAAACGAAAGAAATTAACATTGAAGCAGTATCCTGTGAAAGTATAGAAAACTATCTTCAATCTCATGAAACGGATGTAGTGCTTATAGGGCCACAAATAAGATATAAAGAAGATGAAATAAATGAAATATGTGCACCATATTCCATAGGAGTGGAAGTCATAAATACACAAGATTATGGAAGAATGGATGCCCCGGCAGTTTTGAAAACTGCAATTAAATTATATAAAAATAAAAAATAATAAAGGAGTTTATATTATGGAAAATAAATTTATTAAAGATCCATGGGCTAGAACAAAAACACGAAATGGATTGAATGCAGATGAAGTAATTTCAGCTTTACAAAAATCAATTAGACGTGGTTTAGTAGAGCAGGCATGTGAGTTTGCTTATGAGATGTATATAACTTCTCCTCAAATGGAAGAAAAATTATGGAGAAGATTAATTACTATACCTGTTGAAGATATTGGTATGGGTGATACTAATGCAGCTATTTTGGTTAATAATTTAAATCAAATGCGTAAAGAATTTACTTATGCTGATGGAGATCGTCCAATATACTTTATTCATGCTATACGTTATTTGTGTCAATGTGAAAAGGATCGTTCAAGTGATTTATTAAAAAATATTGTAATCAAGAGTTTTGCTATGGGGTATGTTCCAGAAATACCTGATATTGCTTTAGATAAACATACGTTAAGGGGAGCGGCTATGGGACGTGATTCTTTTCATTTCTTAAATGAAGCAAGCATTGTAATTCCTCAAAAACAAGTAGATAACGATTATAAAGAACGTTATGAAAAGATTCTGCAAGAATATGATCCAGATAAAGATGTTGAATCAGCATTCAAATTTGATCCATGGCAGTATTAATACTCAAATGGAGAAGTTGAAAAACTGCAATGTGTTTACTTAAAAGTAAATTATAAGAGGAGTGGAGTCATATGAGTAAGGAAAATGGTAAATTTCAAGAAACTCTAAAAAAATATTTAGTGCCAGTAGCTAAAAAAGTAGAAAAACAAGTTCATCTTCAAGCGGTTAAAGAAGGAATGATGAGCATAGTTCCAATCATTATAGTGGGATCACTTTGCCTTCTATCTATAGCGTTAAAAAATATGTTGCCAAATGGGGCAGCTAAAGATTTCTTAGGCAATAATTTAGGAATATTTATGTTTCCTTTCAACTTTACAATGGGCATTATTTCACTTTATTCTGCCTTTTTTATAGCAATATCTTTAGCTAGAAAATATAGTCTAAATTATATAGAAGTTGCTGTGACAGCAGTAATAGTGCAATTTATATTATGTGCAGAAGTGGCTGATGGGGCTATTAAGACAGGGTATTTAGATGCACAGGGATTATTCGTAAGCATATTAGCTGCAATTTTAGTAGTTGAAATTACTAGATTTATGAATGAGAAAAATTTAGTGTTTAAATTACCTAAAGAAGTACCAAGTATTGTAAGTAAAAGTTTCAATAACTTACTTCCAATGATAGTTTGCGTAATTATATTCACAGGATTATCAGTATTAGTCAAAAATACTACTGGAGAACCATTACCCAAATTAGTTATGACTATTCTTGCTCCAGCTATAAGTAGTTTAGATAGTCCAGCAGCGATAGTAATAATAATATTACTTACTCAATTATTATGGTTCTTTGGATTACATGGACCAGCAATAACTTCAAGTATATGGATGCCAATAGCTGCAAATTATATTGCTGAAAATGCAGCAAGAATAGCAGCAGGACAAGATCCAATACATATTTTCACTATAGGATTTTATTATAGCTTTCTTCAAGTGACAGGGTCAGGAATAACTTTGGGATTAGTATTACTTATGATGTTCAGTAAATCTAAGAGTTTTCAAAGTATGGGTAAAGTATCAATAATACCATCAATCTTTGGTATAAATGAGCCAGTGATATTTGGGACACCTATTGTTATGAATCCATATATGTTTATACCTTTTGTCTTTGGACCAGTATTAGTTGGGCTGATTGACTTTATGACATTCGCTACTGGTTTAGTTGGTAAACCAATAATGGAACCCCCTGGATTTATGCCACCTGGAGTAGGAGCATTCATACTTACATTAGATTGGAAGGCTGTTGTATTATGTTTGGGAAGTATAGTTTTAATGACATTAATATATTATCCATTCTTTAAAACAATGGAAAAAGAGCAGTTAAGAATAGAGAAAGAAATTGTAGAAAATGTAGACGATACAAGTTTTGATTTTTAAAACATTAAGGATTAAATGGAAGGATTGAGTGAAATGGATAAAGAATTGGAAAAACAAGTGTTTGGAATAATATCACAAGCAGGTGATGCTAAAAGTGACGTAATGTATTCATTGAAAAAAGTTAAAAAAGGAGATTATGATGAAGCTAGAAAGTTACTTAAAGAAGCATCAAATAAACTTTCAAATGCATCAAAGGATCATATGGATTTATTAACGGCATCTATGAATCAAGAAAATCAGGCAACACATTTTTTGGTAGTACATGCTGAGGATCATTATTCTAGTGCATCTTTTGCTCATTCCTTAGTAAATGAGTTAGTAGACATATTTGAAATGATGGATACAAGAAAATAGTTATGAATTTTTTAGGATCTATGCACTTTTAAAATGTGAGAAAATTAGAGTGGCTAGATATCGGATAAAGGTGGTACATGCTTAAAATCATTTTCTAGTGCATCTTTAGCTTACTCCTTAGTAAGGGATAATAGATATATTTAAGGTATTGAGAAAAAAATATTAAGGAGGACAAATTAATGAAGAGGTATAACATTACAATCATTGGAGCTGGAAGCGGGTATACTCCGGGTGTGGTAAATAGTTTATTAGAAAAAAAAGATAAGCTGCCATTAGAGAGAATAACACTTATAGACAGCGATGATAAAAGACTTCATATTATAGGAGACTTTATGGATATCTTGATAAAAGAAAGAGCGCCAGAAGTTGAACTTGTATTAACAACAGATAGAAAAAAAGCTTTTAAAGGAATGGACTTTCTTCTAGCACAAATCAGGTCAGGATGCTTAAAAATGAGAAGCATTGATGAAAAAATTCCGATGAAATATGGGGTTATTGGACAGGAAACTTGTGGACCAGGAGGATTTGCATTTGCTATGAGAGAAATACCAGAAATGGTTTCTATAGCTAAGGATGTAGTAAAGTATGCTCCTGATGCTTGGATAATAAACTACAGTAATCCAACAGCAATAATAGCTGAAGCGATAAAGAGAGAGGTTCCAGAGGTTAAAAGTATTTGTATCTGTGATGTGCCACCATGGCAGCAAAAAGATATGGCACTCATGTTAGATAGCAAAAAAGAAGACTTTGAATACACTTATTTTGGATTAAACCATTTAGGGTGGTTCACTCATATGCATGATAAAGATGGTAAGGATAGATTACCAGGACTTATTAATATGATTAAAGAAACTGGATTGAAAGCAGATGTTTATACTGATCCTTATTGGGAAAAAACAGCTAAGAGATTAAAACAATTTGTGGGGCATTTTGATGATGTGTTACCAACAAGTTACTTACAATATTATTATTACCCAGATGAGATGTTTGAAGATGAAGATCCTAATTATACAAGGGCTGATTACTGTATGGACCATAGAGAAAAAGAAACTTTTGATTTGTGTAGAAAAGGAGTAAAGGATGGTACAGCAAAAGGAAATGTTCTTACTGACACAATACATGGTGACTTTATAGTTGATATTGCAGCAGCAATAGCTAATAACTCAAATGAAAAGTTCATAGTTAATGTTCCAAATGATGGAGTTATATCTAACTTCTCAAGTGATTCAATTATAGAATGTACTGCAGTTATTAATGCGACAGGATATCAACCAATTGCTATTGGAGAAATTCCAACATTCCAAAAAGGCTTAATGGAAGTGGTAAATGCGTATGAAAAATTGACAGTTGATGCAGCTTTAGAAGGTTCATACCAAAAAGCTTTAAAAGCATTAACGTTAAATCCAATAATTCCTTCAATTCATGTTGCTAAAAAAATACTAGATGATTATATAGAAGCCAATAAAGGATATTTCCCAGAATTATCATAATAGTACCAGATGGGAATAGAATATGAAAATTTTTGAATACACTTCAAAGGAAGTGTATTCAAAAATATAAGTATATTATAAGTTTTGAATCATATTCCTTTAAATAACCCCGTCAGCTTGATAAGTTTTTAATTCTTGAATTATATAACTTAATGTACCAAAATTTTTATTCACTTTACTTTTTAAAATATCAAACCCTTTGATTAAAGTTTTTTCATCAAAGTTTTCTAATAATATCATCATACTAATAGGATTAATCCCACCTTTTTTTGTATCCAATATTCTTGCAAACTTTATGTATTCATTTTTCATAGCTGATTTAACTGCACTTTCAAGTTCTTCACTAATCTCTAATTTTGGCATTTTATTAAATATTTTTATTTCTTCATTTGATAAATCTAAATTTATAGCTTTACTTGTATCTGTAGATACGAATATAACATTTTTAAATTCTGCTTCTTCAAAATCTACACCCTCTAAATTTGACGAATCAAATATAGCATTTACAAATTTAGCTTGTTTAAATCTACTCTTTTTGAGATTAGTTGCAACAAATTCTGTAGACTCGAATGTACATTCAAAAAAGTTACATGATTTGAACTGTGCACCTCTAAAACTTGTATGATTAAAGTTAGAATTCGAAAAATTACAGCTGTAACAATTACTTCTTCTTAAATCCTTATACATAAAATCCGAACCGGTTTTTTTCCTATTACTAATGTTAATTTGATCATTTACTCTTTTACTTCTAACCATCTTTTCCTCCATCTAAAATATATTAGTGTATTTAATAGAATAACATACTTACTATGTTACAGCAATCTATTTATAAATAACAGGGATACTTAGTGATAGTAAGTGTAGAGGATAGAGAAAACTTTGTGTGAAATTACTTTTTTTATCAGTAATATTTTGTTAAAATTAGTTTATATATATAATACAATTATTATAAGTAATGTTTTAAAGTGATGTTGATAACAAAAATAGAACAATTTTAAATCAACAACACATTAAAATATAGCCTTATTAAAAACATAAGCCAGAAACATTTTAGGGGGATTCAAATGGGTAAAGTTATTAGTATAAATATAAGTGAGAAAAGAGGAACTATTAAAAATAGTGTATCTACTGCAAAAATAGTTGAAGGTTGGGGTGTTGAGGGAGATGCTCATGGAGGCGATTGGGACAGGCAGATAAGTATTTTTCCTGTAGAAGCACTACAAAAAGTTCCAGATCATATGAAAGAAGAAGTTGAAAGAGGAGGTTATACTGAGAATGTAACTATTTCAGGAATTTCACTAGAAAAATTTGTTGTTGGAACAAAACTTAGAATTGGAGATGCTGAATTTCAAATATTTCATATTGGAAAAGACAAGTTTAAAGAACATGATAGACACTATATAATAAGTAGAGAAGGCAGATTTGGTAAAGTTCTAAAAAGCGGAACTATTTCTGTTGGAGACAAAGTTGAAATCATTTAAATAAGAATGAAGTTTTTATCAGAATAAAAATTAGAAAAGGAATAGGTACCTTAATAATTAGGCTTATCTATTCCTTTGTATTTTTTATTCTATTTTTAATTCACCCTTAATACAAACACATGAGGTGTAAGTGTACCACTTTCAATTTTTATAACTTGGAGCAATTCAAGTTCATCAGTACCTATTAGAAATTCCCTAAATAATTTTTTTTCTACGGTATAAACAAATGCCATTCCTCCCCGTCTTACAAGACTAGGAATTTTATTTATGAATTCACTATATAAGTCGGAGTACCTGTTATGGGTTGATGACTTATTGTCAAAAGGCATATTTGTTATAAGCTCATCAAAAGGTTCTAAGGTAGAATACTCTAATATATCTTCATATATCAATTCGATGTTCACATTAGCTAAGTTAGAATTTATTGTTGCAGATGATATTGCTTCTCCAAATATATCAACCCCCGTTAAAGTGTCGAATTTTTTTGATTTAGCTCTCTCAATAAGCATTGTTCCAGTACCACAAAACGGGTCTATAACTTTAGAATTTGGTTTTAGCCATTTTTCTATAGATTTTGTAATAATAGCTGCAGATACAGGATTTATTGAGGTAGATATGGTATTTTGTCTATAGTCAAATCTATTATCTTTAAAAGTATAGAGTTTCACAAATACACTACAAAGACCTTTTTTTTCTACTATTCGAATTTCAACTTCATAGGACGAAGTACTATTTCTTAAAGCATCATGAGAAAGTTCATCTAATTCTCTAGATAAATTTTTTATAAACAATGATCTTTCTTTGATGTAATCATCACTTTTAAATTCAATTCTATACCCAAAAGGAGAATTAGAATCACTAGCATGACAATGATTTAGAAAATCTACAATATTTGCATCTATAATAGCAGAAGCTATTAACTTATAATCAAATTCTAAGTTTTTACACTTATCTAAAGGATAGAAAAGGTCATAAAAAGTTCTACAAGAGTAAACCTTAGATAAATCTTTTTCGTGGATAAGTATACCTTCATCAATAAGTTTGCCCTTAATTGATTTTTCATTAAGTTCATTTAAAGTAAGCTTAAACTGATGATTCATTGCTGTAAGTAACATAGGAACAGGGTTTTCAAATCCTGTAAATGTATGACGTACAGGTGGAGATAATTTATCTATGGCCTTTGTAAGTGCACGTTTTTCTTCATTAATATGTTTGTTATTTGTTATTTGTGAGTCTGTATCTTTTGAATTCTTTTCTTTTGTTGTTAAATCTTGTAGAAATTTTTGCAATCTTTCTGCGTCAGCAGCACCGCCGCAGTTTCCGATTGCAAGTATATAGGAAGACTTTACAAATAGCTTATCTTCGGAAGTATAGGCATTATATAAAGGCTCTAAATAAGCAGGGTCTTCTAATGCACCAATTACACCACATACGTTTTTTCTTACTTTTGGATCTGAATGCTGAAGAAGAATAGCAAGTTTTTCTTTTGAATTACCAATGGTTCTTGTTAATATACCTCTTGGTTTTTCCTTTTTTAAAAGATCTCTTATAACAGAAAGTATTGACCTAAGATTATCTTCGGTTAATACTTTTGACCATAGCATTGGAATTGCATTATTGTAATCTAGGGAAAGTTGATTTATTATGGCAGTTCGTTGTTTGTCATTTGAAGTTTTTAGGTCTTCAATGAGATCTGCTGTTACGTTATTTATTTCTTTCATTTGTTTTCTCCTTATATTAATTTATAGTTGAAGTTTTATGCTTATATTTATTATACCTTATATTCTATAAGAACTACGAAAACTTATTAAAAACATTTGACTCTAACGTTACGTTATGGGCTAGAATATATTTAAGGAGGTGAGGTAATCTGTGGAACTTACTGTGAAACAAGTAGCAAAACTTACTGGAATTACAGTTAGAACTCTTCATTATTACGATGAAATAGGATTGTTAGTGCCATCTAATATTTCACAAGCAGGATATAGATTATATGATGATGAAAATCTTCAAAGATTACAGCAGATACTATTTTTTCGTGAGATTGATTTTGGATTAAAAGATATTAAAGAAACTATTGATAATCCAAACTTTGATAAAACAAAAGCTTTAGAAAAACACAAAGAGCTATTGGAATTGAAGAGAGATAGAATGGATAGACTAATTGAACTTGTTAATAAAACGTTAGAGGGGGAAAAGAAAATGAGTTTTAAAGAATTTGATATGAAAGAGATAAAGAGAGTGCAAGAAAAATATAAAGAAGAAGTTGAGGAAAGATGGGGCGGTACTGAAGCTTACAAAGAAAGTGAAAGAAAAACTTCAAAGTATGGTAAAGAAGAATGGGAGGAAATTTCTAAAGACAGCGAGAGAATTTATAAAGGATTCATAGATAATATGGATAAAGAAGTTTCTTCACCAGAAGTTCAAAATTATGTTAAAGAGTGGAAAAATCATATAACAAAATACTTCTATAATTGTACAAAAGAGATATTGGCTGGTTTAGGACAAATGTATATAGCTGATGAAAGATTTACTAAGAATATTGATAAATATGGTGAAGGATTAGCAGAATTTATGAGCAAAGCAATTGCGTATTATTGCAAATAGAAAAATAATAAAAAAGACTAAACAAAATTTAAGATTTATTTATCTAATAAAAGCTACTAGAGGCAAAATGCTATAGTAGCTTTTATGACTTTATCATATAATGGTTAAACCATAAAATACCTTGTTTACATAAAAATGATGTGCTATAATAATACTTATATAGCATATAGATTGAAAAAAAATAATGTGTGTTACTAATTAGATTAGGCATGAGCAAGAATTATAACGTATACCACTGCAGGTATAGGATTCTCTCGTGGCTTTTTTTGTTGTTCAAAATAGGGCATATATAAATATGAAAGAGATTATATCTTTTAAAGGAGTGAAGAGATCTTGCTTAGAGATAGCTTTAGAGTAATAAAACCTTTTAATCATAATGTAGTATTTTGTATCTCACGAAATAAAAAAAGAGAGTGTATATTAATTGGAAAAGGTATTGGTTTTGGAGTGAAAAATAACCAAGTTATTAAGAATAATAAAAATATTGAAAAAGTGTTCTTTCTTATGGAAGAACATAATATCGAAAAGTTTAGTAGGATGGCTGAAAAGGTAGATGCTAATATTGTTGGGGTTACTGAAGAAGTTATTGCACTGATTTCTAGGTCTTTTTCGCAAGAGTTGAATGAAATGCTTCACATAACATTGCTAGATCATATAAATTTTGCTTTGAAAAGGTTAAAGAGTAATATACAGATGAAAAATCCTTTTTTATTTGAGATAAAATTGTTATACAAAGAAGAATTTTTAGTTGCAGAACAATCATTGAAAATTATTAATGAAAAACTTGGAGTAAATCTTATTAATGATGAAGTAGGTTTTATTGCGATGCATATTCATGCGGCATTAAATAATAAAAGTATTTCAAATGCTAGTCTAAATACATCTATTATAAGTGATGCAGTAGCTTATATTGAAGATACTCTAGGAGTGACAATGAACAAAGATAGCTTACAATATACAAGACTAATTGTTCATTTGAGATTTGCTATTGATAGGGCCATAAAAAACATTAATATAAAAAATTTGGTATTATCTGATATAAAGGAAAAGTATAAAAATTCTTATGATGTATCAGTTAATTTAGCTCAAAAGATTAAAGAAGAATACTTTTTAGATTTTCCAGATGGAGAGATAGGATATATAGCAATTCATCTAGAAAACATTTTAAGTGAAATAGAAAAAAATTAGATGTTAGAAAATTATTCACATTATTAATGAGGAGGAGATAGTTTGGGAAAAGGCATATCAGTATTTGTTGGAATGGATAAGTCTTTGAAAGAGAATCTTGATTACATAAAGAAAGCTCATAAACATGGTTTTGATAGAATATTTACATCTTTGCATATTCCTGAAGCTAACTATGGTTATGTAGTTGATGATTTTAATGAAATTACAAAACTTGCTAAAAAGTTAGGAATGAATATTGTGGCGGATATTTCTCCTAGAGCATTCAATTATTTGAAAGCAGATATGAATGATATAAAGAGTATCTCAGATTTGAAGATAGATGTTATTAGAGTTGATTTTGGTTTTACACCAAATGAGATAGCCTTATTTACTCAGAATTTATATGGCATAAAGATTGAAATAAATGCAAGTACAGTAACTGAAAGATTTTTAGAAGAGTTTGAAATGAATAATCCAAATTATAAAATGTTTCAGGCGAGCCACAATTATTATCCAAGACTTAATACAGGTATTTCAGAAGCACTTCTTATTAAAAAAAATAAGTTGTTAAGGAAGTATGGAGTTGAGATATCAGCTTTTATACCTTCACAAGTAGGTAAGAGAGGTCCTATTTATGAAGGGTTACCAACCTTAGAGGAACATAGATTTATGAAACCAAGTATTTGTGCTAAACAACTTTTGGCATTAGGGACTGATAATGTTTTTTTTGGAGATTATATGGCTAATGAGGATGAGCTTAAGTCAGTAGGTGAATTAGATGAGAATATATTAGAATTAAATATAGAGTTGATGACTAACAATTATCTAGAACAAAAAATTATTTTTAGCGAATTTCATATAAATAGGGCGGATTACTCAAGTGATGTAATAAGATCAACTTATTCAAGAGAAAAATCAGTAAAAAAAGATAAGATATTTCCTCAAAACAACATAGATAGAAAAATTGGATATATAACTATAGATAACGTAGATTATTTAAGATATTGTGGAGAGTTACAAGTATGTATAAAAAATTTACCTGCTGATAGAAGAGTAAATGTAGTTGGAAAAGTAGTTCAAGAAGAAGTTTTTCTACTTAAATACATAAAAGAAGAAAAGAAATTTAGATTTATAGAAAAAAAGTTTTAACACTATAGGGAGGTTAGACAATAATGTTTAAATTTATTGATAAGATAATGAATAAAAGAGATAAAAGTATTGAAATACTTACTGCGCCTGTAGATGGTAAGGTAATAGATATAACAAAAGTACAGGATAAAGTTTTTTCAGAAAAAATTATAGGTGACGGTATTGCAATAGAGTCTAGTGGAAAGATATTTATTGCTCCAGCGAGTGGGGAATTAAAAGTGATTTTTGAGACAAATCATGCTTTTGCAATGACACTTGAAAATGGAATAGATATATTGGTTCATATTGGAATAGATACTGTTAAATTAAATGGAGAAGGTTTTAAAAGATTAGCTAATGAAGGAGAGATGGTGAAAAAAGGACAACCTATTATTGAAATTGATAGAGAGTTAATTGAAGGCGGTGGATACTCATTAGTTACACCTGTTCTTGTAACTAATATGGAATCTTTAGAAACAATAGATTATTGTAATCTTGGTGAATCTGTTGTTGCAGGTAATGATAATGTTTTTAAAATTAAAGCTAAATAAAATAATTATATATTTACAAATAAGTTATTATGTGGTATTATTAATTTAATAGAATAATGCGTATTATTAATAAGCGTGTTACTGGTAACGCAGGCACGAGCTTACAATTTGCAGTTTTGCAATTTGTGAGCTCTTTTTTTGTTTTATATATTACTAGCCAATTAATGAATGGGATCGTTTAACAATAACTTCTACTAATTTCTTTCAAAAAATAATTAAAGCCTCATATTTTTGAAAGAAAAATAAGAGTAATTGGTAAGCCGACCATGAAAGGATGAGATATATGAATTTAAATAACTTAGTAACGGAGTCAAGAAATAAGCAAAGCGAAAATATTGATATGCTAAGCACAATTGAAATTGTTAAGTGTATTAATAGTGAGGATTGTAAAGTGCCTTTAGCTGTTGGCAAAGAGTCGGAAAAAATTGCAAAAGCTATTGATATTATTGCATTTGCATTGCAAAATGAAGGTCGCCTGATTTACATTGGAGCAGGCACTAGTGGGAGGCTTGGGGTATTAGATGCTTCCGAATGTCCGCCAACTTATGGAACTGATCCATTACAAATATTAGGTATAATTGCAGGAGGGGAAAAGGCTATAAGGTCTGCAGTTGAAAATGCTGAGGATTCTGAAGAACAGGCAGTGGAGGATTTAATAAAAGTTAATTTGAATAAAAATGATGTTCTTGTTGGAATAGCTGCAAGTGGTAGAACTCCATATGTTATCAGTGCCATAGAATATGCTAAAAGGATTGGAACTAAGACTATTGGAGTAAGCTGTAATCCAGATTCTAAACTGTCAAAAGTTGCTGAAGTTTCAATTGCTCCCCTTGTTGGCCCTGAAGTATTGACTGGATCTACTCGTATGAAGGCGGGAACAGCCCAAAAGTTGATTCTCAACATGTTGACAACTGGTGCGATGATCGAAAATGGTAAAGTTTTCAAAAACCTTATGGTTGATGTACAAACTACTAATTTAAAACTTATTCAAAGACAGAAAAATATTGTTGTAGAAGCTACAGGTGCATCTATAAAAGAGGCAGAAACAGCTTTAAAAGAAACTGAAAACCATACAAAATCAGCTATTGTAATGATTTTACTAGGAGTGGATGCAAATAAAGCTAAAGATTTATTACGAGAGAATAAAGATAATATTAGACTAGTATTGCAAAATTTCAAATAATTTGAAGATTTAAATTGGAAATCATAAGTTATTTATAGCTTTTGAAATATAAATATATGAGGTGAGAAAATGACTAATAAAGAACTAGTAACAAGAATTATTGAGTTAGTAGGAGGAGAAAGCAATATCGAACAAGCTGCAAACTGTATGACTCGTTTAAGATTGAAGCTTAAAAATCCTGAGTTAGTTAAGGTTAAGGAACTCAAAGGTCTTGATGGGGTATTAGGTGTTGTTGAAGACGATACTCTTCAAGTTATAGTAGGACCTGGAAAGGCTGCAAAACTGCTAATAATTTTAAAAGAAACAACCAGCATTACTAACACAAAAGCAAATATTGATGTAAATGATGACTGGAAAGATAACAAGCAAAAGATTAAGAACAAGCAAAAACAAAATTGGCTAAAAAAAGGTCTTAAAACTATAGGAATGATATTTATACCTTTGATTCCAGCTATTATAGCAGCGGGGATTTTTAATGGATTTGCTGGACTTATAACTAACCTTCAAAATACAGGTGGTCTTCCAACAACTGCTACATGGAATATGATTAGATTAATATTCTCATTAATTGGTGGTTCTTTCTTAGGATATTTTGCAATATTTACAGGTGTGAATGCTGCTAAACAATTTGGAGCTACTGAGGGACTTGGGGGCATGATTGGTGCTCTTACTGTAATGGGACAAATCAATGAAATATCTGAAATGGTAGGTATGTATAATGTAGATTCACCACTAAATTCAATTCTTAGATCTGGAAAAGGCGGAATTATAGGAGTTATTATAGGCGTATATATTTTATCAAAAGTAGAAAAGAAAGTAAGGAATGTTATACCGGATGTGTTAGATTTAATTCTTACTCCAATTATTAGTTTACTTATATTAGCTGTACTTATGATATTTATTGTAATGCCGGTTTCAGGTTTCTTATCAGATGGACTGGTAAAAATATTAGAATTATTAGTAGCATCTGATGTACCAGCTGTTAGTGTTATTTCAGGTTATGTTTTATCTGCGCTATTCTTACCAATGGTATTGTTAGGGTTACATCATGGTTTGATTCCAATATATGCTGTTCAATTGGAAGCAATGGGTGGAGTATCACTATTCCCAGTATTAGCTATGGCAGGAGCAGGACAAGTAGGAGCAGCAATCGCAATTTACTTAAAAGCTAAAAAAGTTGGTAATAATAAATTAAAACAAATTATTTCAGGTGCTTTGCCAGCAGGTATTCTAGGAATTGGTGAACCATTAATATACGGTGTTACATTACCTCTAGGAAAACCATTTATAACTGCAGGATTGGGAGCTGGATTTGGTGGAGCATATGTAATGTTGCAACAAGTTTTAGCAACTTCTTGGGGGCCATCTGGTGTTTGTGCAATACCTCTAATGCAACCAGGGTCAATGTTTAATTATTTTATAGGTTTAGTTATTGCATATATAGGCGGTTTTGTAATTACATCAATATTTATGAAGGATTCTGAAATAAGCAGTTTTGCAGAATAAAAATAAAAAATCAGTTAAAAAAAATCCTAATAGGACTAAATAGTTCTATTGGGATTTTTTTATGATATTTAATCAAGATTTACTGGATCTATATAATTTGAATCAGAATCCTTTGTTTTCTCTTTGTAGTTTGGATTTTGAGCTTTGCTCTCGTATTTTTTAGCATTTTTTCTTTTCTTGTTTTTAGCCATAAAATTCTCCTTTATTTATTATAGACAAACAACTTCAAATATAAATCTATGCAGATTCAAGACTTATGGGTGACTGAGATTTTACACTTGCATAGATTAAGTTTACATATGGTTTGTCTTTAGAATTAGTTATAAAATTATTCTTTGTAGTTTTTGGTGTTTTATTCTGGTGAAATTTTCTATTAATATTTAAGTACTAATAGTTAGTAAATTTTAATAAGATTTGTTATAATAAATTTGTTGTAAAGATATAAAGGTAATATCTTTTTGCACTAAAAAATAAAATAGAATTATAAGATAGTTACCCTTATTCAAGTATTTAAGGGATTTTATAATTTAGGGAGGACATATTGCAAAATATTTATTCTGAAATAAAAAAGGATAAACAAATATGGAAATTTTGTTTTTATGGATTTTTTAAAAACCTAAGATTTTTTGAACCATACTTATTTATATATTTGATATCTATGGGTATGAATTTATTTCAAGTCGGAACTTTAATTTCAATTAGAGAGATTATTATTTATGTTTTTGAAATTCCATCAGGGATATTTGCTGATAATTATGGAAAGAAAAGAGAACTGATGATATGTTTTACCTTTTATATCATATCTTTTGTATTCTTTTTTATTGGAAGTAATTATTTTATTCTTGTCATGGGGATGATCTTTTATGGTCTCGGTGATGCTTTTAGATCTGGTACTCATAAAGCAATGATATATTCGTATTTAGAAGAAAGACAATGGTTTAAATATAAAGCTTTTGTGTATGGAAGGACAAAGTCTTTTTCGCTTATGGGAGCGTCCATATCTGCTTTTGTATCAATATTATTTGTTCTAAATTTACCAGAAGTAAAATGGGTATTTTTGATAGCGATTATACCTTATATAGTTGATTTCATATTAATAAGCACTTACCCAGATAATATTGATAAGAAAAATAATAGTATGAAAGGGAATAGTTTTTTCAAAGAAAGCGTTAAAAAATTGAAAAGCATCTTGCAGAAAAAGGATTTAACTAAAATACTATTAAGTTCTTCAATTTATAATGGTATTTTTGATAGTTTAAAGGATTATATTCAGCCTATTTTAGGAATAATTATTTTAAATTCTAATTTTAATAGTTTTAGTAGTTTTGAATCGGATGACAGACTTAAAATATATCTTGGAATAATATACGGAGTTATTTATATTTGTAGTTCCATGGCTTCAAGAAATGTTCATAGATTAACTAAACGTCATGATTCTTACGGTATGATGAAGAGTTTTCTTGATTTTATGGGAATAGCACTTGTTATGATTGCTTTTGCTATGAAAAATAGATATACAAATATTGTTGTTTTATTATATTTTGTATTATATATAATGAAAGATGTAAGAGGTCCATTATTTGTGGATGTAAGTGGTAATTACATGGATAAGGAAGAAAGAGCTACAGCTCTTTCTGTAAATAGCCAAATGAAGTCATTATTATTAGTGATTTTGGCTCCATTATTAGGTTATATTAGTGATAAGTTTTCATTATATGTTATGTTTATATTTTTAGGAATTTTTATTATTATTGCAAATAGATTTTTAAATATAAATAGTAAAAATTATTCGTTAGAAGATCAATTGAAAAATGAAAGAAATTCTCAAAGTATATGAATATAAATTTAAATGAGCTGCCATTATGGCGGCTCATTTAAGTGTGCGGGTAGTAGTATCAAATGGGGTTATGTTAAAAATTTCTATGGTTGCATAATAATTGGTAAAGTATTATATTTAAATACGAGGAGGAGATTTAGATGTTAGATATCATAATTAAAAATGGAAAAATTGTAGATGGTACGGGCGATGATAGTTATAGAGGGGATTTAGGAATAAAAAATGGGAAAGTATTAAAAATTCAAAGCAATATAGATGAACAAGCTTCAGAAATTATTGATGCTGATGGGTTTGTAGTGTCTCCAGGATTTATTGACATGCATAGCCATAATGATTTAGTACCTTTTATGGACGAAGACATTCGAAATTTAAAGTTAATGCAGGGGGTAACAACTGAACTTGTGGGACAATGTGGTCTTGGCGTTATTCCTTGTATTGAAGAAGAAAATGATATATGGAAAAATTATATAAGAGGAGTTGTTGGAGATCCAGGATTCAAGTGGAATTTTCCTAACCTAGATGAATATATTGATAGAATAGTTTCAGAAGGATTAAAAAATAATGTTACAGTTTTAATATCTCATGGTGCAATTAGGACAAGAGTTATGGAATTTGAAAATAGACCAGCAAATGAAGATGAAATTAACACCATGTGTGAAATAGCAGATAAAGCTATGAAATCTGGTGCTTTTGGCATGTCTATGGGTCTTCAATATATCCCTGGAATTTTTAGTGCAAAAGAAGAGTTGATAGAGATATGTAAAGTGATAGCAAAGTACGATGGAATTGTTATGGTTCATCTTAGAAATCATGATGATACTATAACAAATGCTCTTGAAGAGATGATTTATATAGCTGAACAATCTAAGGTAAGACTTCACATATCACACATGAGGTCTTATAACTCAAAGGAGTTAGGTTGTAATGCTGATAGACTTATAAGTTACATAGAAAATGCCATAGATAGAGGAGTAAAAATAACTTTTGATGAGCATTTATATTTATCTGGAAGCACTCTTATGACTCAGCTTTTACCACCTTGGGTTACTGCTGGAGGAAGTGAAGAAATGACAAAAAGGCTTAAAAATAAAGAAACTCTCCAAAAACTTAAAGAAGAAATTATAAGTTATGAAACTCATTATGCTGGTTGGGATAATTACAGCTTAATTACAGGTTGGGATGGAATACTTATAACTTCAGTAAAAAGAGAAGAAAATCTAAAATATGTTGGAAAGACTGTGGGAGAGATTGCTAGAGAATTAGGAATAGAAGCTGTAGACTTTGCCATAAAGCTTCTTATGGAAGAAAAGTTTGGTGTAGCAATAGTAACGATAAATGTATTTTCACAAGAGGATACCATTAAACTTATAAAACATCCTTTACAAATGGTAGGTTCAGATAGCATACCAGCAGGAAATCCACACCCAAGACTTTATGGTAACTATCCTCTTTTTATAGGCAAATTTGTAAGAGAAAAAAAGGTGCTTTCTCTTGAAGAAGCAATATATAAAATATCATATTTACCTGCAAAAACATTAGGGCTTAGTAATATAGGAGAGATTGCAGTAGGCAAAACAGCTGACATAGTTTTATTTGATTTAAATGAAATAAAAGGTTTTGAAAATTACTTTGAGCCAACTAAAGCTCCTATTGGAGTTAAATATGTTATATTAAATGGTAAGGTTGCAGTAAGAGATAGTCTAGTGTGTAAGGATTCTTACGGAAAGGCTTATAGAAGTTTTTCCATGAATAAACATTAATATTCTTTATAAGAGTGGCTAAAATTCTGAGAACTCAAATTTGAGTTCTCAGAAATGATTTAAATTAGCAATGAAAGTAATCTCTCTAGCTAGTATTGACGGTCTTATTATATATTAACTAATTTCACCTCACACTTAACTTCACATTGAATAGCTGATAATTTTAATGAATATTTCCATTATTATAAATACTTAAATTTAGATTTTTCAATATCTTTACTATGTTTTATTTTTTGATTTTTCATTGGATTTAGAACATCCTATCAGTATTAAAGTATATACTGAATAATTAGACATAATAGTATAATTATAATATTAAATCAAGTTTAAAGTTAGTTATTCTAAATTACTCTTTGATCATAGACATATTAAACAAATCCTCATATAATATATATTATCACTTAAAGGAGGGTATAATATGAGAATGAGTTTTAAAGATTATATAAAAGCAATAAACGAATTTGACATGAGGAAACTTCAGGAATTAAAAGAAACTATTGAAAAAACAACAGAATATCAATGTAAAGGTGAAGTAAATATACTAAATAATAACAAGGAAATTTTGGTACAAACTCACTATGAGTATTTTGATATATATTTTGCAGATCCATTAATCATTATTAATAGGTATAATCCCAAAAATGACACATCTACTGCAGATTATGTACATATTAGCATAGATAAAATAATTGATTATGAAATAGAGGATAATTTGCTAACGTTAAACGGAAAATTAGATGAAAATACAATGATACAAATATTAATAGCATTTAAGAATAAAAAGATTAAAAACAAAAGTAGTTTGATTAATACTTAAGAGAGCAACCTATGAATAGTAGTAGATTATAAAAATAAAGAGTGAATTGTAAATCGGAGACTGTAAATAGATTTGAATAAAATTTATTTACAGTCATTTTTTTATCTAAAATAAAATGAAAGCTTTTAATCTATCTGCAAGGTCTTTTGAAAATTATAAAGATACAACAGAAGAATAAAAAGATTACTGGACTAACATAACTATGAAAACTGCTCCACTTTATGGTATATTCTTAGTTCTTATAGATTCAGGACTTTTATTTATAATTCCAATTGGAGGAATAATGTTTTTAAATGGAAGTATTAATAATCTATCTTTAACCATAGAGCCTAAGAATATAGTTGCACTTGTAGGACCTTCAGGTTCAGGAAAAACTACAGTTACAAGTCTTATAGCTAGGTTTTGGGATGTAAATGATGGAACTATAAAGATAGGTGGAAAAGATATAAAAGATGTAAACCCAGATTCACTACTAAAACATATAAGTATGGTATTTCAAGATGTATATTTTTTAAATGACACGATATACAATGATATAAAATTACGTAACTATAGAATAATATGGAAAGAGTAGTCAGCTAATAAAAAATAAGTAACTCCAACTATAAATCTATGCAGGCCAAATTCTCACAAAGAGTATACTTATGTTATAATTATTGTGTGGTAAAAATTTAAAGTGTAAGTTAAACTAAATAAAAAATATTAAGGTTGATTCGAAAATGAAAAAAATAATGGAAGTTAAAAATATTATAAAAGAATATAAAATGGGTGAGGTTATTGTACATGCCTTAAGGGGTATTGATCTAGATCTTTATGAGGGTGAATTTATTGTTGTATTGGGACCTAGTGGATCGGGTAAAAGTACTATTTTAAATATTATTGGAGGTATAGACTCTCCAACAGAAGGTAGTGTGAAGTACAAGGGGACAGAGATTGCTCAATTAAAGGAGCGTGCATTAACAAAATATAGACGTGAAGCTATTGGGTTTGTGTTTCAATTCTATAATTTGGTACCAAACCTTACAGCTAAAGAAAATATTTTATTAGCTTCTGAACTATCAATTCACCCAATAGATGTTAATAAATTATTGATGGACATTGAACTAGCTGATAGAGGCGATCATTTTCCATCACAGTTATCAGGGGGTCAACAACAAAGAGTTGCTATAGCAAGAGCTGTTGCTAAAAATCCAGATATACTACTATGTGACGAGCCAACAGGAGCACTTGATATGAGTACAGGCATTGGGGCACTACGTGTTCTTAAAAATTTTAACAAAGCTTATGGAAAAACAGTTGTCATTATTACTCACAACAAATCTATTGGTGAGATGGCAGATCGAGTTGTTTATGTAAAAGACGGTATGATTGAGAAAGTAGTTGTTAATGATCATCCAATAGAGCCAGAGGAGGTTACTTGGTGATACTTTTAAAAAAGGCATTAAGATCAATCCTTCGAAATAAAAAAGCATACGTTTCATGTATTGTGTTAATGGCTTTAGGTGTTATCATATTCACATCAATGAATACAGCTTTATTTGTGGTGGATAAAGGTAAAGAAGCATATTACAATGATAACCGTTTAGGGCATGCATTTGCTACAGTTACCCAAATACCAAGGTCTAGTATAAATAGATTAGAAGAAATTGAAGGAATTAAACAAGTAAATGGTCGCCTAGTACAAAATGTAAGGGTGATTATGCCGGATAACAATGAAGATGTTATTACTTTAAGATTAATATCCACAATTATTGGACATAATGATCAAAGACTTAATGCTTATGTACATACAGGTAATGATTTGGTGAATATTGACGATATTTTTCTTGGTTATGATTTTTATAAAGCATATGAATATGAACCAGGTGATAAGATAAAATTATTGGTTGATAATAAGGTTTATGATTTTAATATTGCAGGAAGTGTATATTCACCAGAATATGTTTATATTGTTAAAGAACAAGGTGATTTATTTTCGGATACAACCCAATATAATATCGCTTATATAGATGAAGAAATCTATATGAATATAACGGGTATGGAAGGTATTTATAATGATTTATCATTCCAATTTGATGAAGGTATTACTTATGATGATGTTAAGAATGAGTTAGAATATGAACTTAAAAAATATGGATTAATAAGCTTATACGAAAAAGATGATTTGTTTAGTTATCTTATGCTAGAAGAAGAAATTAAAAGCGGTAAATCGATGTCAACCTCTATGCCAATGGCTTTTGTTGCAATGGCAGCCATAGTTCTATATTTAATGTTAAAACGAATTATTGAACAAGATCGTAGCCAAATTGGAATGCTTAAAGCTTTTGGATATAGCAATACTGTGGTACTTAATCATTATATAATATATGGCTTAGTAACAGGTATATTTGGTGCTATAGTGGGTCTTTTAGTGGGATATATGGTTACAGGTGCTTTTATTCAAGTTTATTTAGATTATTATAAGTTGCCTATAGAAAATGTCATAACCGATTATAGATATTTTTATATTGGAGGCATTATTTCCATTATGGGAGGAGTAATAGGGGCTTATTTAGGAGCTAAAGATGTGATAAAATTACGTCCTGCAGATGCAATGAGGCCTAAAGCACCTAAACCAGTGAAAAAAGATATTACAAAGATACTACCATTTTCAAAACATATCTTGACACCAAGAGGATTTATGGCAACTAGAAGTATTATGAGAAATAAAGTTAGATCAGGATTTATTGTGATTGGTATCATTTTTTCTTACAGTATGATTGTAATTATTGGAACTATGACAGGAATGATTGATTCCATGTTCTATAATCAGTTCACACATGTCCTAAAATATGATGCTGAGATTGCTTTAAGAGAAAATGTACCTTATGAGCAAGGTGTACAGTCTGCTATGGCCATGGATGAAATTACTTATGCGGAAGGTGTGTTAAAGGTGCCTGTGGTAATTTATAATGGACATGAAAAAACAGGGACGACCTTAGTGGGAATTAAAGAAGAAAATTATTTATATAAAATATATGATGATGATTATAAAATTAACAAAAGATTAGATGAAGATGGTATGGTTCTAAGTAACATGATTGCTAATAATATAAATGTTAAAAAAGGTGATTATATTTATATTAGCAGTCCTTATTTTGATAAGGATCAAAAAATTTATATTAGTGATGTGGTGAATCAAAGCATTGGTATGAGCGGTTATATGGATATTAAATTATTATCTAAACTCTTGAACAAAGATGTTGAAACAAATTCAATTATAATAAAAACTTCTGATTTGAGTCAAGTCCGTAAGAATTTAATATATAGTGACAAGGTGTCTAAAATTGAAGATAAGAATGATACTTTGGCAATGTATAAAGAGTTATTTAGTTCTTATAGTTTTATTATTTATATGATGCAAATTGCAGCTGCAGCAATAGGTTTCACAATTATTTATAATACTGCGGTGATATCTATGTCAGAAAGAAGTCGGGAATATGCAACCTTAAGAGTTTTGGGACTTAATATCAATGAAGTTAAAGAAATTATGAGCTTTGAATATTGGATTTTATGTTTTTTTGGTATAGTACTTGGGATACCATTTACAATGTTGTTGAATTATGGTTTACAGAAAGCCATTGATGTTGATGCATTTTCATGGCCGTCGGGTATACCTTCAAGCGCTTATGTGATGGGAATTATTGGTTGTGTATTTGCGGTATTTTTATCTAATTTATCTACAGTGAAGGCTATCAAGAAACTAGACTTAGTTGAAGTGTTGAAGGAGAGAGAATAATGAAAAAAAAGGTAAAGATTATTTTAATTATTATAGTAGTTATATTAAGTGTAATATACGCTATATATTCATACTTAAAACCTTTGAAAATTGAAACAAAGACTTTAACGTTGAGTCATTCTGAAGTTTCTTTTGTGGAAGCGGGAGTAGTGAAAAATAATGGAGTAAAAAATATTTATCCACTAGTCGGTGGTGAAGTTTTATCCATTAATGTTGAAGAGGGTGACCTAGTTAAATCTGGGGATATTTTGGCCACTCTTGATAGCAGTGCACTAGACTTCGAAATAATGAAACTTGAGAATCAAATAAAAGGTTATGAAGCACAATTGGCAAATGTTAAAGTGGAAAATCAAGCAAATGTTGATACTTTGACTGCTAATAAAAATAATCTATTGAGTCAGTTAGAAGCACTTAAAGCTCAGACTGACGTAAAAGGACAACTTGAATTACAAGAAATGATTGTAAAGCAAAGCAAAGAAATATTAGATAGAGGATTAGAGGATGTAGAAAAGTATAAGATTTTATTAGATAGTGGTATTATTTCACAAAGTGAATTTAAAGATTTTAAACAAGTAGTAAGTGGTTATGAAGTAAGTTACAATAAAAATATTGTTCAACTTGAAAGTCTTAAAAATAATAGCTCAAATGGCGATTACTATGAGGCTATGAAAAAATCTATTAATGCACAAATAAGTGGTATTAATACTAGTTTATCAAGAAATAGAACATATGCTAATATAGATTATTATAAAGCTTTGATAGAAGGTACAAAAGTAAGTATAGAATCATTAAAAAGTAAAAAAGATAAATTTAATATTATTACAACAATTGACGGTGTGGTTGATGAAGTGAAAATAAATCAGGTGAATAGCATTAGTGGCATAGAACCAGCTTTTGTTATTCAAGGTAATGGAAATAAAGAGATAGAAGTTATGGTTAATACCAGGGATATTGAAGAGGTCAAGTTGAATGATGAAGTAGTTTTAGTATTAGATCGTAGAAGTGGTGATATAGAACTGGAAGGTAAAATTATAAAAATAGATGATAAAGCCACTGTTGATATTTCTCCTTTAGGTGTTGAAGAAAGAAAAGTTTTGGTTACAATAGAACCAGAAAATACATATCTAAATACAGGGTATGATGTGGACGTAAAATTTATTGTTTATGCTGCAACTGATAAGCTGGTTGTGCCAAACAGTGCTTTGTACCAAAAAGATGAAAAAGATATGGTCATGATTATAAGAAAAGGTAAAACAGAGGAAGTAGAGGTTGTACTAGGATATGAATTAACAGGAGAAACTATTATTGAAGAAGGTCTAGTTGAAGGTGATAAAATTATAACAGATCTTGATGCTAAAGGATTATCACCAGGGATAAAGGCTGTTACGAGTAATGAGTAAATAAATTTTATATCAATATTAATTAATCAGAGTAAGTTATTTTTGAAAATAACAAATAGGTTTAATGGGTTATGAATGAACTCATTAAACCTATTTTATCATGTAAAGTAATATTAACTTAAGGTAACTGGGACGTTTAGCGCATAGAAAGCTTCCGGTCTAAAAAAACTTTTTTGGTACAAAAAAATACAGATTCTGCTGTTTTTGATAAGGATTCTCTTTTGTTTTATTTGTTTTTATCGTAATTAACATTAAAACATATTTGAAAAGGATTTTTTCAAATGTTAAAAATTACATTTATTAGCAGAAAACGTAATAGAAGATTTACCAATAAAATTACCTTCTATTTGGAGTGATGTAATATATTTATCTTGGACGTAATCAGCAAAAGGTTCTTTTGGTAAAAGAGTTATTTGTTGATTAAGAGAGATATATATTTGATGAACCGACAAGAGTGATAGAGTATTAATTATTAGAGATGGTAATATTGATAGTGAATTACTAGGTAGTGATATTATTGAACAATAAAAGATAAACAGTTTCTTGAAGTATCAATAAGATCAAACGAGTATGCAATGGATAAAATCTCTGAATTATATAGTAGAGTTACATAATTAAATTGGTTATAATAAACTTGGAGTAATCCTTAGAATAAATACAAAGGAGAATAAAGATGGAGTTTAGAAAAGCGGTTAAAACTGATATTGATAGTATAATGGCTATAATTAAACAGGCGCAAGATTATTTTAAAAGAGAAGGTATTGATCAATGGCAGAATAATTATCCTAATGTTGAAACAATAAGAAAAGATATTGTAGATGAAAATGGATATGTAATGTTAAGAGATAATAACATTGTTGGGACTATAGCTGTTTCATTTGATGGAGAAAAAACATATGAAAATATTTATGACGGTGAATGGATTAGTAATAACGACTATGCTGTTATTCATAGAATAGCTATAGATAACAATTACAAAGGATTGGGGTTATCATCTGAAATAATAAAAAAGGTTGAGGAACTTTGTTTAAGTAAAGATGTACATAGTATCAAGGTAGATACACAGGAAGAAAATTCTTCTATGAAAAACTTACTCAAGAAAAATGAGTTTAAGTATTGTGGAATAATTTATTTAGAAGATAAAAGTGAAAGAATAGCTTTCGAGAAAATTATAAATATTTAGTTACAAACCAGTAGATATCACAATCTACTGGTTTGTTTATTTTATGGGGATTTTTTTAAAATCGAAAAGGCAGAAGAAATATTAATAAAATTATGTAAAATAGAAAAAATAATAACTATGAGTTTAGAATGAAAAGAAAAATTAAGAAAAGAATTCTAGTATATCAAGCTTAAAGGTACTCTAAAGAATATTGATTGAATACAGGTACAAAAGGGGTTCTATTAGTGTTCAATTGCTAATAGAATTATTACAAGAAGAGTTTGATGAGAAATCAGGACAATATTATCTTCATATTTTTTAAAAGAACAACCGAATTTAAATTTGAAAAATACTAATCTAAGAAATGAAGTATATAATATTATGAGGTATTGACTAAATATAGGAATAGATGGTTTTAGAATGGATGTAATTAATATAATTTCTAAAGAAAAAGGGTATCCTGACATAAATGATGTTAAAAATATTAGCTATAATGATGGAAATCCAAATTATAAAACAATAAATGCAAATGAAGCCATGAAAGATAAGAATTCAATATTTTATCATTACAAAAAACTAATAGAGTTGAGGAAGCAAAATAAAATTATTGTATATGGAAAATATGCACTAATACTAGAAAATCATGATGAAATATTTGCATATACTAGAGAACTAGATAAAGAAAAACTTTTAATAATTTGTAATTTTGATAAAAGTGATGTTTTATTTACATTGCCTAATAGTATAAAGTATAAAAAAGCTGAACTTCTTATTAGTAATTATAGTGATTCAACTACCAGTATTGATGAGATTAAATTAAGACCATATGAAGCTATTGTTTATTCTTTGATTTAATATTTTGATAATGGATTTATTTTCATATATAATTAAATTATTGTTTAATGGAATTTTAAATTGAGAGGAGATAATATGAAAACTTTAATTGTTTTTTCCACCAAATATGGTACTACTGAAAAATGTGCCAAAATTTTAAAAGAAAAACTTAATGGAGACATTGATTTATGTAATTTAAAAAAGACAGATGAAGTTGAGATATTTAATTATGATAAAGTAATTATTGGTGGGTCAATATATGTAGGGCAAATTCAAAAAGAAGTAAAGAAGTTTTGCTCAGAAAATCTAAATAAGTTGAAGAAAAAGAGAGTTGGATTATTCATTTGTTGTATGAATGAAAAAAGTGGACAAGAGCAGTTAAATAATTCTTTTCCAAAAGAATTGTTGATTAGTGCAGTAGCCAAAGAAACTTTTGGAGGAGAATTCAGGTTTTCTAAAATGAATTTCTTTGAAAAGTTTATAATTAAAACAATTTCTAAGAAAGATGAAAATATGCCTCCAATAGACACAAAGAAAGATATTTCTAAAATAGTAGAAGAAAATATTAATAAATTTGTACAATATATAGAAAAAAATTAAAATAACTATCAAAAAGTGACGCATGTCATTTTTTGATAGTTATTATTTTGTTATAATTTTTTTATAAGGTAAAATAATAAATAGATAAACTTAACATACAAATGAGGGATTAATATGTCAATTGAAGATTTTATAAATAATAAACCTTATTTAGCTAATTTATTTATAGGTATGCCTGCTGAAATAAGAATGAAATGTAAAGTGCAGAATTTTGATGCAAAGACAATAATGATAAAAAAAGATGAAGAGCCTAAGTACGTTTATATTATTTATTCTGGTACATTGAAAATTTTTAATGAATTTCAAAATGGAAAAATACTTGAAACTGCAATTGTAAACGATCAAGATTTTGTTGGATTAATTGAAATATTAGCATCAAAAGATAAAATAGCAGCTACAGTTGAAACAGTAACTGATTGTGTTGCATTAAAAATTTCAAAAAATGATTTTTTAAAGTGGCTAGAAAATGATCATTATTTAGCTATGATAGTGGCTAGAAAAATGGCTAAAGACTTTTATAATATTGCATATTCTAATGGAGAATTATTACTAAATTCAACTATGTATACCTTGGTGTCATCGATTATTGAATGGACAAAGGAAGATATTGAGGAAGGAAAAGTATCATTAATTAATAAAAAGCGTCAGCAAATAGCTGATGAGTTAGGAATTAGTTTAAGAACAGTTCAAAGAAATATAAAAAAACTGAAACAAGAAGAGTTAATAACAATTAATACTGGTAAGGTTTATGTTAATAATGAACAGTACAAGGCATTAGTAAATAAATTAGATGAATTAGTTTAATATGAATATTTATAAACAAGGAGTGAAAATTATGGATAGCAAAAGAGTTATTTTATTTGTTCTAGATAGTTTTGGAGTAGGAGCTCTTCCTGATGCAGCAAAATATGGAGACCAAAAAGCTAATACATTGCTACATGTTAATGAATCAATAGGGGGACTTAAAGTTCCTAATATGGAGAAGCTTGGGCTTGGTAAAATTATAGATGTACCGGGAATAAATAGTGATTTACGTGCTATAGGAGCTTTTGGAAAATCAAATGAAAAATCTTTAGGTAAAGACACAACAACAGGTCACTGGGAGATAGCACAAATTATTTTAGACAAACCGTTTCCAACGTATCCAAATGGATTTCCAAAAGATGTAACAGAAAAATTTGAAGAAGCAATAGGAAGAGAAATACTAGCAAATAAACCGGCATCTGGTACTGCAATTATTGATGAGTTTGGAAAAAAACACATGGAAACAGGTAAACCAATTATTTATACTTCAGCAGATAGTGTATTTCAAATTGCAGCCCATGAAGAAGTTATTCCATTAAAAACACTTTATGAATATTGTGAAATTGCTCGAAAATTACTTCAAGGTGAACATGCAGTAGGAAGAGTAATAGCAAGACCTTTTATTGGACAACCAGGTAAGTTTACACGTACATCTAATAGACATGATTATTCTATAGTGCCTACATCTGAAACAACTTTAGATAAAATAAAAGGTGCAGGATTACCAGTGGTAGGAGTAGGAAAAATAAAGGATATTTATGCTAATAAAGGATTAACTGATAGTGTATACACAGTAAGCAATATGGATGGTGTTGATAAAACACTTGAAATGATGGATAAACACAAAGAAGGTTTTATTTTTACAAACCTAGTAGATTTTGATATGAAATACGGTCATAGAAAAGATCCGGAAGGTTATGGAAAAGCTCTTGAAAATTTTGATGCAAGGCTACCAGAAATAATTAGTAGATTAAATGATGAAGATGTTCTAATCTTAACAGCAGATCATGGTTGCGATCCTACAACTGAAGGGACAGATCATTCAAGAGAATATATACCTATAATGATATATGGTAACAAAATCAAAGAAAATGTAGAATTAGGAGTTAGAGAATCATTTTCTGATATAGGTGCTACTATTTTAGATTTACTTAATGTCAAAAATAATATCAAAAACGGAGTTAGCTTTTTGAATTTAATATCAGAATAAACAAAAAAAGGAGGATTCAATATGATACCAACAGCACATATTGAAGTAAAAGAAAAAGGAATTATCGGGAATACGGTATTAATGCCAGGAGACCCACTTCGTGCCAAATATATAGCTGACACATTTTTAGAAGATGTAGTGAAATTCAATAATGTAAGGAATATGTTTGGTTACACAGGAACTTATAAAGGGCGAAAGATTTCTGTAATGGCAAGTGGTATGGGTATGCCAAGTATTGGAATTTATTCATATGAGTTATTTAAATTTTATGGAGTAGAAAACATTATTCGAATAGGTTCATGTGGGGCTTATACTTCAGAGTTAAATTTATATGATGTAATATTGGCTAATGAATCGTGGAGTGAGTCAAGTTTTGCAAAAACACAAAGTGGGTATGACAAAGATATAATTGCTGCATCTCCAGAGTTGAATAGTAAATTAGAAGAAATTGCAGAAAATTTAGGAATTGAAATTCATAAATCTAGAATTCATTCTAGTGATGTATTTTATCGTGAGAATTTTGAAGAGTACAAAGATATTTACAAAAATAAAGGCTGTGTTGCAGTGGAAATGGAATCATTTGCTTTATTTCATAATGCAAATATATTAGGAAAAAAAGCAGCTTGTTTATTAACAGTTTCAGATAATTTAGTGACTAATGAAGCTACAACATCTGAAGAAAGACAAGAAGCATTTACAAAGATGATGGAAATTGCGTTAGGAATGGCGGAGTAAATAAAATATTAGATTAAATAAAAATAAGCATTGGTATAAGAACTAATGCTTATTTTTATGTTTTTCTTAATAATTAATTCTTCTATCTATGCAATAAAAACTACCAGTATGAGACTTTGCTTTACTTTTTAATTCAACACATATGTCATTTACGTACAGATAGTTTGAATAAAGACCTTTGCTCAAATTTACACCGGCTATACTAAATGACATAATAGGAAATTTTTTGACTTCATTTTGGCGATTTTCTGCAGAAATGTATCCTAGTTTTAAATCTTCTTCTGTATAGAAAGTTTTTATTGTTTCATCAAATATTTTGATATAATTTTCTACAAAAGTAATCCCTTTACTTTCTTCAATTACTATTACAAAATCATCTCCACCTATATGGCCGATAAATGGGTCTATACAACCAACTTTATTGGCGATTTTACTAAATAATTTGGCAGTAAAGAAAATAACCTTATCTCCGTGAGCAAATCCATATTTATCGTTAAAGGATTTAAAATTATCCAAGTCTGCATAGAAAACAAAAACATTTTCTTTAAAATGGATTGCTTCTTCAACTCTTCTTTTTATGCTATTATTGCCTGGTAAACCTGTAATGGGATTGGAATCCAATGCCATTTTATATAAACGTTTTAATTCAGAAACTGATTCTGATAATTTAAGCTGATTGTTTATCCTAGCTTCGAGAATTATTGGGACAAAAGGCTTAGTAATATAATCAGCGCCTCCCACTTCAAAAGCTTTAGCTAAGTCAGTTGCTTGTGACATAGCAGTAACAAATATTATAGGAATATTTGTTGTTAAAGGGTTAGATTTTAGACGACGACAAATCTCATACCCATCTAATTCTGGTAACAGTATATCAAGAAGAATTAAATCAGGTTGTTTTTCTGAAGCTATCTCTATGCCTTCATGCGCTTTTTTTGAAAAAAACGTTTTATATTTAGGAGTTAATAGCTTTATTAAGGTCATTATTACCAATTCTGAATCATCAATAATTAGGATTTCCTTTTTATTCTTATTCATAATTTTTACCACCAATTTTATTTACTATTTTCTATATTTATTGTGTAAAATCATTACAATATAATAATCTAATTATAACAAATAATTAAATTTAAATCTTGGTAT
This sequence comes from Clostridium sediminicola, assembly GCF_050402865.1. Classification (NCBI taxonomy): domain Bacteria; kingdom Bacillati; phylum Bacillota; class Clostridia; order Eubacteriales; family Clostridiaceae; genus Clostridium; species Clostridium sediminicola. The sequence continues at coordinate 53,340 of NZ_BAABMF010000016.1, read as the reverse complement.
TTTAGATTAAATTTTTATCAACGAGCTCGTAAGATTTTCCTAAATATAATATAATTATATAAGAGAGTAGAAAAATTAATTTGTTTGAGGAGGAGAATTATGAAACCTTATAAAGAAAATCTTATACATAATGGTTTAGCTTTTCCAGTTGACATCTTTATACAAGATAATTCTAAAAAAAATATTGTTGTATACTCTCATTGGCATGAATGCTTAGAAATTCTATATATGCTTGAAGGTGAAGCAATTCAACAGGTAAATAGTGAAACATTTAAGGTTGTGAAAGATGATATTGTGATTTTAAAAGAAGGAGATATTCATAGTACTCAGACTGAGTTATCTGCAAAAACTCGGATACTTGTGATTAAATTTCTTCCTGAGGTAATTAAAAATTGTTATACAACATTATTTGAATCGAAATATATTGGTACTTTCATTAATAATGGTAAAAGTGGTGTTTCTCATATAATGAGAGAAGATAATAATTATTTAAAAATTCAAAATATCATAAAAGGGCTTTATGAAGAATTTAGTGATAAAGAAAATGGATATGAAATATTTATAAAAGGCTATTTATATCAATTAATAGCAATACTTACTCGAAGTAATATAATTAACAGTAAAAGTAGTTTTAAAGATAGTGAATTTCAAAAACTAGATAAATTATTTAAATACATTGAGACTAATTATAAAGAAAATATAGATTTAAAAATGGCAGCAGATGTTCTAAATCTAAGCTATTTTTATTTTTCAAGATACTTTAAGAAGATAACTGGTAGAACTTTTAAAGAGTATTTAGATTTCGTTAGAATTTGCGAAGCAGAAAAACTAATTTTATCAAAAGATATTAATATTTCTCAGGCTGCATATGAGGTGGGATTTTCTAATGTATCTAGTTTTAACAGAGTTTTTAAAAGAGTAAGAAATTATCCTCCTAGTAATATAAAAAAGATAAAAACTGCAAAGAAGTAGGCAATAATCAGCATATATTTGTCTGAATATTTGATATATATTAGTATTAAGAATAGATTAGGAGGAGTTCTTATGAAAAATTTTCAACCTGATTATAGGAATATTGAAAAAGCGGCGAGAAATATTGAAGCGAAAAGAATGCCTATATATGAACATAATATATCTGAAGAAATAATGGAAAAGATACTAAATAAAAAGTTTTTCCATTTATGTGAAGGTAATGAAAGGGATAAAAGAGAGTATTTTAGAAATTATAACAATTTTTTTAGAACAATGGGATATGATACAATTTCTTTTGAAAGGTGTATTGGAGCCATAATGCCTGGTAGTGGTTCATTGGGTGGACATAAACCTGGAGTTATAAAAACTAGAGAAGATTTTAATAATTATCCTTGGAAAGAAATTCCTAAAATGTACTTTGATGCTTATGCACAGGATTTTCAGCTTCTCCAAGAAGAAATGCCAAAGGGAATGAAGGCAATAGGAGGGCCAGGAAATGGGGTGTTTGAATGTGTACAAGATGTAGTAGGTTACACTGAGTTATGTTATATGTCTATTGATGATCGCGAATTGTATAATGATTTGTTTAGTACAGTAGGTAATATGATGAGTGAAATTTGGGGTGAGTTTATGCAAAGATTTAATGATACCTACTGCGTTTTAAGATTTGGTGATGATTTAGGTTTCAAATCTACTACATTGATTAATCCTAATGACATAAGAAAAAATATAATAACTCAATATAAGAAAATAGTAGAATTAGTTCATTCTTATAACAAACCATTCTTACTTCATTCCTGTGGGAATATATTCAATATCATGGATGATCTTATTAAAGTAGCGAAAATAGATGCTAAGCATTCTAACGAAGATCAAATTGCTCCATTTTCTGAATGGATTGATAAATATGGTGATAGAATCGGTAATTTTGGTGGTATAGAGTTAAATGTTTTGTGCTTAAATAAGGAAATAGAGATAAAAGAATATGTTAAAAATGTAATGAACTATTCGAAAGGTCGAGGAGGAATAGCCATAGGGTCAGGAAATTCAATTCCTAATTATATACCAGTTGAAGGATATCTGGCAATGATAGAAGCAGTTAGAGAACAAAGGAAATAATTTAAAATAAAAATGTTAGTTTAGTATTGTAAAATAGTCAGAATTATTATACAATTAACTTAATTAATCCAATGAAATAAGTAAGTTAGGATGAGAGACATAATGAGATTAAAAAATATTAATAACGAAATGATGAAAAAATTTAACGCAAGAAATGTACTAAAATTAATTTTTGAAGAAGAGCCTATTTCGAGAACTGAGATTGCTAAAATAACTGGGTTGACTTCTTCGTCAATTACTAATATTGTGAATAGATTTAAAAAAGATGAATATGTTAAGGAATCTAGCCTTGGAAATTCTTCAGGTGGTAGAAAACCTATTAATTTAGTTATGAATCCCACAGTAAAATTTATAATTGGTATAGAACTAAATGCTGGAAATATGATTGGCTTAGTTACAAATTTTAGAGCTCAAAAAATAAAGAAGAAGGTAATACCTACAAATTTGAATGAAGGTAAGGAAAAAGTAATTAGCAGGATGGTTGAACTAATTAATGATTTGATGAGAGATGCAAATATATCAAAAGATAAAATATTAGGGATTGGTATAGCAGCACCAGGACCATATGATCACAATAAAGGGATATTACTAAATCCTCCTAATTTTCCAGGGTGGGTAAATGTTCCTATATGTGATATTATCGAACAAGCTTTTGAAATTCCAGTTTATCTTGAAAAAGAAACAACTGCTGCTGCACTTGCTGAATTTATGTTTGGACTTGGAAAGAATTACAAAAATATATTTGTTATTTATGCTTGTTCTATAGGAATAGGAGGAGGATCTATTATTAATGGAAGTATCTATCATGGTTTTTGTGATGGGGCAGGTGATATAGGACATATGATTATAAATTCTGATGGACCAAAGTGTAGTTGTGGAGATAGAGGTTGTCTTGAATCAATGGCATCAGGAATTTATATTAAAAATAAAGTAATTAATGAAATGAAAGAAAAAAGAATGTCACAGAATGATTTTCATATAGAAAATATTGATGATTTAGATGTGAAAGATATAATTAAATGTGCAAAAGAAGGCGATAATCGATATACAAAAGTTATAGACGAAGCGGCAAAGAACTTAGGTATAGGAATTTCTAATATAATAAATCTTTTTAGCCCAGAAATAATAATTTTGGGTGGGGATTTAACTTTGGGATGTGACCAATATAGTGATAGTGCTATAAGGAATGCTAAATCAAGAGTATATCCACAATATAATAAAGACATTTTAATAGAAAAAACATCTTTTGGTGATGAGTTATGTGCCATGGGAGCAATTAGTATAGTATTTCAAAAATTTTTTAATTCAATTGATTCAATTTAATTGTCAATTGAATTAATTCAATTGACAACTTAATTAATGCAATGAAAAAAGTAATTAATAATATTTATTTAGGAGGCATATTCATGATGAATATTACATCAAGAGAAAGGGTTCGTATTGGACTGAATCATAGAGAAGCAGATATGGTACCTATTGATTTTGGCGGTATGAGGTCTACTGGAATAAATGCAATGGCTTATAACAAACTTAAAAAGTATTTAAATATTGAAGGGGGAGTTACAAAGTTATATGATGTATTTCAGCAATTAGCTGAACCAGAAATAGAAGTGTTAAGAATTATGAATGGAGATGTAGTTCAATTACACAGGTATGAGCCGGCTTTTGGAATAAACATAGGTAAATGGAAGAATGGAAAGCTTATGGATGGGTCTGATTGTATTGTGCCCTACGATTACAATCCAATACGTAATAAAAATAATGATTCAGAAATTATAAATAATGATAAAGTTATAGCAAAGATGCCTAATGGAGGACTATATTTTGATGTAGTGCATCATCCTTATGAAAATTGCCAAACAAAGGATGATATCGATAAAATACCAATTCCTGAAATTAATGCTACAGAAATAGAATTTCTAAAGTCGGAAGCCAAAAGATTATATGAAAGAACAAGTTACTCAATATTAGGCAGTTTTGGTGGGAATATTTTAGAAGCTGGACAATTGGACTGGGGATATGAAAAATTCTATATGGAAATGGCTTTAAACCCTGATTTAATACATTATTACTTAGAAAAAAAGACAGCAGCGTATTTAAGAGATTTAGAAAAATACCTTGCGGCTGTTGGTGAATATATTGATGTAATACAATTTGGAGATGATCTTGGTACGCAAGAAAGTTTACAAGTGTCTTTACAGATGTACAGGGATATTATTAAACCTTATCATGCAATACAATATGAATATGTAAGAAACAATTATCCAACTATAAAAGTTTTTCTTCATTCTTGTGGAGCAATATATACTATAATTCCTGATTTAATAGATGCAGGAGTTCAAATTTTAAATCCAGTTCAGCTATCCGCTAATAATATGGATGCAGCTACATTGAAAAGAGAGTTTGGTAAGGAACTAACTTTCTGGGGAGCAGGAGTGAGTACTCAAACTACTTTAGCATCAGGTTCTATTGAAGATATAAAAAGAGAAGCTAAAGAGATGATGGAAATATTTGCACCAGGTGGTGGATTTATATTTTCTCAGATTCATAACATTCAAGCAAATACATCGCCACAGAAAATTATGGCTATTTATGAAACAGCAAAACAATACAGAAAATATGATATACTAAACAAAAGAAAATGATAATTAATTGACATATATGGTAATAAATGCTATATTTATCATAAGAATGATTCTGAAAGCACTTTCAAGATAGGGGTGTAAATGTTTAAGATGATAAAGAAATATACGATGTTAGATGTAGCAGAAACAGCTGGAGTTTCATTGAGCACAGTATCTCGTGTTTTAAATAATAGTGTAAAAGTATCAAAAGGAAAAAGAGAAAAAGTTCTAAAAGTTGTTAAAGAATTAGATTACAATATTAATAGTTTAGCTAGTAATTTAGCTAGCTGTAGATCAAAAGAAATTGGAGTTATTATACCAGATATATGTAATCCATTTTTTGCTAATGTATTTAAGGGAATTGATGACATTATAAGTGCTAGAGGATACTCAATATTACTTTATAATACTAATTATAATAAACGCAATGTAAATGATTACATACAGCATATAATTGAAAGAAGAGTAGCGGGACTTATTTTAGTTAGCATAGAGCTAAATAAAAACTTGATGAATAGCGTCAATAATAAGACCAATATAGTTTCTATTCAAACTAATGCTGAAGGTATTGATTGTATTGATACTACAAATGAAAAGGGCTCCTTTGAGGCTACTGAGTATCTTATTAAAAATGGACATAAAAGTATTGCTTTTTTTGGATGGAAATATAATATTTTAGCTTTAAGTGAAAGGTTAAGAGGTTATAAAAGAGCACTGCTTAAGTATAATATACCTTTTGATGAAAAATATGTTATAGATTGTGGTTTTACTCAAGAAGAAGTCTATTTTGCAGCTCTAAAGTTTATAGAAGGAGGAAATTACCCAACTGCAATATTTGCTATTAATGATAATACAGCTATTGGTATAATGTTAGCTTTTGAACAGCTTGGAATAAGAATTCCCCAAGATGTTTCATTAATAGGATTTGATAATATTAGTACAGCAAGATTAGTATCCCCAAAATTAACCACTGTTGCACAACCAATTTACTATCTTGGAGAAACAGCAGGTGAAATGGTCTTAAATAAAATACAAAAAGAAGGACAAGGCATTGAAAAAAATGTGGTTTTGCCAACAAAGTTAATAATTAGAGATTCAGTAAGAAAAATTAAATAATTTTTTATAGGTTTTTGAAAGGGCTTTCAAATATAAATAAATTACTGCGTAGATTTATCTATATCAGTTGTCAGTTTACAGTTTACAGTTTACAGTGCACAGTAATGGACACCTTCCGATAGATCGAAAGCTCTTAATTTAACGAAAAGATAAAATAATTCTCCTTTTGCATAAGCAAAAGCACATTATTACATCATCGAAGATGATAAAAGCTTAATTAAAGATTTTCTGAAAGAAAATCAACATTAACTGTCAACTGTTAACAGTTAACTGTGCAAAGCACTATATAAGGGCAGAAGGCCGAAAGGTCCTACCAATAAATATTATTTATTTTAGGAGGATGTATTATGAAAAAACTAGTTACTTTTTTACTATCATTAAGCATGATTCTATCTTTATCTGCATGTGGTGAGAAGACTGTAAACACTGGAACCACAAATGAAAAGGGAAGTGAAACTACAGAAGAACAAGAAAAACCTGAAAAAGAAATTACAGTTGCCGGCGTTGTTTTTCAAGAAGATCAGTTCATGAAGTTGTTATCTCTAGGGTATCAAGATGCTGCTAAAGATGCTAATGTTAAGTGCTTAACAGGTAATACAGCTAATGATCAAGCAAAGGAAGCTGAGCTCATAAATACATATGTAGCTCAAAAAGTAGATGGACTTGCTATTTCACCTTTGAACAAAGATTCATCATTTGCAACTCTTAAAATTGCTAATGATAAAGGTATGAAGATAGCCATTACTAACTTACCTTTAACAAATGCAGAATTCGTTGTAGGCGGTTTTACGTCAGATAACGTTAATCTTGGCGCAACTTCAGGTAAAGCTGCTGCTGAGTTTATCAAAAATGAACTTGGTGGAAAAGCAAAAATAGCTATACTTCAGTTTAAATCTCAACTTCCAGAACAAAGCGCAGACCGTGTAAACGGATTCCTTGATGAAGTTAAGAAAGTAAATCCAGATGTAGAAGTTGTTGCAGATCAAGATGCTTGGCTTCAAGATACAGCTGTTGCTTCAGCTGGTGATATTTTGACAGCTCATCCCGATGTAAACATATTCTATGCTGCAAATGATGGTGGTACTATTGGTGCTACTATGGCAGTTAAAAATGCTGGAAAAGCTGGCGAATGTTTTGTATTTGGTATAGATGTAGGAGACCAACAGTTAGCAATGTTAAAGGATGAATCAAACATTCTTCAAGCTGTAACAGGACAGGACCCATACGCTATAGGATACAGAGCAATGGAATTACTTATCAAAAACTTAAAAGGTGAAGATACAAGTGCAAGCGAGGGTAAAGCTGTAATAGTAGATGGTATACTAGTAAGCCGTGATAATCCAGAAGGTATTGCAAAATTCGAAGAAGACTTAAAAGCTAAAACAGGTAAATAAATAGTTTCTATAGATAAACTCCCTTAGGTTTTATCTATACATGTATATTTTAATCATTAGGGTTGCTACAAGGAGAATGCATTGTAGTGACCCTTACAAATAATTCAAAATAAAATTGTGAGGTAATTAAAATGAGTATATTAGAAACACGTAATGTTACTAAAAATTACCCAGGTACTGTTGCGTTAAATAAGGTATCAGTTTCTTTTGAAAGTGGTAAGGTCCATGCATTGATTGGTAAAAATGGTTCAGGAAAATCAACATTACTAAAAATTTTTTCTGGTGCTATTCAGCCTACACATGGAGAAATACTTATTGATGGTGAATGTATGAATTTTAATGATCCAAGAGTTGCTTTTGCAAAAGGTATAGCAACGGTATATCAGGAACTGAGTCTTATTCCAAGTCTATCAATAGCTGAAAATATTTTTTTGGGTCGTATGCCTATGAAAGGAAAACTTGTTGATTGGAAAAAAACATACTCTATGACAGAGGAACTTCTTGAAGAGTTAAATATAGATTTTCCAGCTGATGAAATGGTGCAAAATCTTAGTGTAGGACAGTGTCAGATGATTGAAATTGCAAAAGCAATGAGTTATAAACCTAAAGTATTACAACTTGATGAACCAACATCTTCATTAGCTAGGAGCGAAATAGAATCCTTGTTCAATATTGTTAGAGAACTTAAGAAGAAGGATGTTATCATTATCTATGTATCCCATCGTCTTCATGAATTATGGCAGATTGCAGATACTTGCAGTGTTTTACGTGATGGAAATCTTGTAGGTACCGTTCCAATGGAGGGAACTACTCATAAGGAAGTAATAAATATGATGTTTGGTGATATAGAAATACTTACACGTCCAGAAGATATTAATATATCAGATGAGGTTGTTCTAGAAGTAAAAGATCTTACTCGAAAAAATAAGTTTGAAGATATTTCATTTAAGCTAAGAAAAGGAGAAATTCTTGGTATTGCAGGAATGCTTGGATCTGGACGAACTGAGTTGCTAAAATCTATTTTTGGAGCAGATCCTTTTGAAAGTGGAGAAATTTATTGTAATGGAAAGCGTATAGCAAACCCAACACCTGAAAAAATGAAAAATTCAGGAATTGCATTAACTCCAGAAGATCGGAAACGAGAAGGGCTTATTCAGATTCATTCTATCAAGGAAAACTTATGTGTTGCAAGCCTTAATCAAATTTCAAATGGACAGTTTATTGATAAAAATATTGAGAATAAATTTGTACAACGGCAGGTGAAAAATTTAGAAATTAAAGTTTCAGATGTGAATCATTTAGTATCATCATTATCAGGTGGAAACCAGCAAAAAGTTGTTGTTGGTAATTGGCTAAATACTGATCCGAAAGTTATGATTTTTGATGAACCTTCTCGTGGAATTGATGTGAATGCTAAACAACAAATATTCCAAATCATTTGGGAACAAGCACGTAAAGGGATTTCAAGTATTATGGTTTCATCAGAATTAGAGGAGCTTTTAGAGGTTTGTCACCGTATTATAATCATGAGCGATGGGCGATTTATAGGTGAATATAATCCAGATGAACTGAAGATTGATGAACTTTATTCCATATGTATGGGAGGAGAATAGGTATGCGTATAAATAAATCTAAAATAAAAAAAATCACAAGTAAGTATATGCTTGAAATTATTCTTTTGCTAATTATTATTGTTATGTCATTTATATCATCAGGATTCTTTACTACAAATAATTTGCTTAATATACTTAGAAATATGTCTCTACAAGGAGTTATTGCATTTGGTATGACTATGGTTATTATATCAGGTGAGATAGATCTTTCTATTGGATCAACAGTAGCACTTACAGGTGTAATAGTAGGAATGACTACTGGAAAACTTAGTTCAGCTGGGATTATGCCCATAGAGCAAGCTGTAATTGTAGGTATTGTATTGTCTTTTGTAGTTTCTGGGTTGATTGGTTTATTCCACGGTTGGCTTCTTACAAAATTTAAAATGCCTTCTTTTATTATAACATTGGCAATGTTGAATGTAATATATGGAGTTGCAGCAGTTATATCTAAAGGATTTCCAGTTACAACATTACCGAGTTGGTACAATGTACTTGGAGCGGGTCAGTTATTTGGCGTGGTGCCTATTCCTGCAATTATTTTACTAATCGTATTTGCAATTACATTAATTTTGATGAACTACACAAAATTTGGACGATCAGTATATGCGGTAGGAGGTAATCCTGAATCAGCTCGTCTTTCTGGTATAAATGTTAAACGTGTAAAAATGACTGTTATGGTTGTTGTACAGCTTTGTTCAGCTCTGGGAGGAATATTAGTTTCTTCACAAGTTATGTCAGGATCCTTTTCGTTTGGTAAAGGATGGGAAATGACAGCTATATCATCTGTTATAATCGGAGGTGCAAGTTTATCGGGTGGTACAGGTAAGGTTTGGGGTACATTTATAGGTCTTATTTTCTTGGGAGTAATAATTAATGCTATGACACTTTTGAATATAAATCAATATATACAATATGTTGTACGTGGGCTTTTAATTTTAATAGCTGTTCTATTCAATACTGTGCAGACTCAGAAAAAAAATTAAGTATAGTTAAAAGGGAGCGATCAAAATGTTAAATATGAGTCCTAAGGAAAGATTTTTAACAGCCTTACACGGAGGACAACCTGATAGAGTTCCATGTTATGATTTTTTATTTAGTGTTGAATTATTCAATACTTTAATTGGAAATGTAGATGAAGACTATTCTTATAATGCTGAAGATGCTTTGAAATGTGCTAAAATACTTGGCCTTGATGGTTTATGGATACCATTTGGTGGATTAGTAGATAATTACGCGAATAGAATATCAAAAGATATATACATTGATGAATGGGGAACTAAATATAAGAAGGATAAATCATCCTGGCCCATTGATTCTCCAATAGAATATCCAATAATTACGAGAAAGGATTTGATTAATTATATTCCACCAGAACCCTTTGATTCAAAAAGATTAGAGGAGTTTAGAAAAGCGGTAAAAATAAATAATAATGAAATTGCCTTGTTGGCAGGTTTAAATGGTCCTCTAACTACTGCTACCTTTTTAATGGGTTTAGAAAATGTATGTATAAATTTATATGATGATCCATTATTGGTAGAAGAAATTTTTGCTATGAGTAATAAATTTTGGATTGAAGCAGGTAAGTTGATGGTAAAAGAAGGAGCAGATGCAATAATATTTGGAGAAGATTTAGGATATGCAACGAATCTATTTGCATCGCCAAAGCATTTGCGAAAACATTTATTCCCTTATATAAAAGAGCTAGTAACTACTTTTACAAGTATGGGTATTCCAGTGATTATGCATAGTGATGGTAAATTACACGATGTATTTGAAGATATTGTTCAGTTTGGAATAAATGGATATCATCCTTCGGAACGAAAAGCAAATATGAGTCTGAAATGGGCAAAAGAGAATTTTGGGAATAAGATATGTTTATTTGGAAATGTAGATTCATCAAAAACTCTTCCTTTTGGTACATTAGAAGAAGTTGAAAAAGAGACTATTGAATGTTTAAAAGATGCAGCAGAGGGTGGAGGGTATATTATCGGGTCAGACCATTCTTTACATGATGGAATACCTATGGAAAACATATTTAAAATGTTTGAAACTATTAAAAAATATGGAACATATCCATTGCAAGTTATAAGTTGACAGTTAACTGTTTATATATAGAAATGAGTATTATTGAGAATATTTTTTGATTAAAATATTTGCAGGGGAGGAAAATGATTTTGATTAGTGGAAGAGAGTTGGTTTATAAAACTTTAAACTTTCAATGTCCTGAAAGAGTACCAAGACAGTTATGGGTACTACCGTGGGCTGTTAATAATCATTCGGAAGAGTTAAAGAAAATTCAAAAGGTATTTCCAGATGATATTGTTGGTTCACCAGGCTTTAATAAAGTAATTCCAAAAACAGACGGCGATCCTTATGAAGTAGGAACATATATTGATCATTGGGGATGTAAGTTTACTAATTATCAAAAGGGTATTATCGGAGAAATAAAAGAACCATTAATAAAAGAAGAAGATTGGGAAGATAGGGATAATTTAAGAATACCAGAAGAAAATTTAACAATAGACATAGAAAAAGTAAATGAATTTTGTAGGAAGACTGATAAGTTTGTCATTCCAAGTGTATTTCCAAGGCCTTTCGAAAGGCTGCAATTTATTAGAGGTACTGAGCAGCTATATGTGGATCTTATGCTTGAACCCGAAGGACTTTTTGAGGTGATAGACAAGGTTCATGACTATTATTGTAAACTATTAGAGACTTGGGCAAAAACAGATGTTGATGGGTTAATGTGGATGGATGATTGGGGATCTCAGCTGAGTTTATTGATTAATCCAAAAATATGGATAAAAATATTTAAGCCTATTTATAAAGATTTTATTGATATAGCTCATAGAAATAACAAAAAGATTTTTATGCATTCAGATGGCTATATATTAGAAATAATACCTCATTTAATAGAATTAGGATTAGACGCTTTGAACTCTCAAGTGTTTTGTATGGGACTTGAAAATTTACAAACCTTTAAGGGTAAAATCACATTTTGGGGTGAAATAGATAGACAACACTTACTTCCAAACGGAACACAGGAAGAAATAGAAAATGCAGTAAAACATGTTAATGAAAAGCTATGGTCAAATGGCGGCTGTATAGCACAATGTGAGTTTGGACTAGGAGCAAAACCAGAAAATGTTTATAAAGTTTTTGAAACTTGGAATAGAGTTTTATGATCTTTGTTCTATATCCAAATCAAAATTAGCATGGGCAAATCACCTATGCTAATTTTTAATAATTTTGTATCATAAGAATTGAATTTTTTAAATCTGTGCATATACTCTTTATAATCGTATTTTTGTTATCCCTAAATTTTCAAAGATACTTTTAATATGTAGACTCATTACTTCAGCACTTTTATCAGGATTTCTATTCTTTAACGCTTCGTAAATTTCCTTATGTTCAATAACTGAATTTAATTCTTCAAGTGGTCTAGTATGGAATTCATCATATAATATTAAATAAATAGTGCTTTTTGTTACAAGTTCTTCAATAAATTTAATAAAATATTGGTTTCTGCAGGATTTAGCAATTGTCATATGAATTTCATTATTCACTTCTATAAATCTTTCTAGATTTCTTTCATTATAACTTTCTTTTTCCTCTTCTAATAATTGCTTTAGATTTTCTAATTCATTTAATGAAATATTTTTTGCGGCAATTCTTGCACTTTCTTTCTCTAAAAGCTCCCTGCTTGAATATAAATCTATATACTCTTCTATTGTAGTTTGTGCTACAAAAGCTCCTTTGTTTGGAATAATATTAACTAAACCTTCATATGACAGTTTTTTCAGTGCACTCCTAATAGGCGTTCTACTAACTTTTAACTCTTCAGCTAAAGTAGACTCTACCAACTGGGAGTTGGATGTATATTTCTTTGTAATTATAGCTTGTTTAATTTTTTTATACACACTTTTTTCTGCATCTTTTCCTCGTTTATTCAATTGAAAACCTCCTCTATTGACTGAAATCTATTTTACTATGAAATTTATATTTCTAAATACTTAAAATATTGTATATTATTAGCATATTGATAGTGCACAGATTGTATACTATTAGTATATAACTTTTAGAAAAAATTTACAAAATGCTTCTAAAAGATTTATAAATCTTTCCAATAAAGGGGGTAATGATATGCAAAAAGAAAAAAGAAAAATTTCTTTCAGTGAAGCAATGGGTCTATTGATAGCTTTTATTGCAATATTAATGTGGGGAGCATTAAAAGCTAAAATTCCTACTGGTATGTCAATTTTGTTATGTGCTATTGTAGCTTCTATTTATGGTATGATAATCTTAAAATTTCAATGGGACGACATCTTAAATGGAATTTTAAAAGTTTTTGGTATTGGAATGCCTGCTGTCCTTATTTTATTAATGGTTGGATTAATAACTGCTTCATGGCTTGCTTCTGGAACAACTCCTATGTTGATTTATGGAGGTTTGAAAATTTTAAGTCCTTCAATATTTTTAGTTGCTGCATTCATAATAACAGGTATTGCATCCATTGCTACAGGTTCTGCATGGGCAATAATAGGTACTTTTGGTGTTGCTTTGATGGGAATTGGTACAGGTCTTGGTATGCCAATTGGAGTAACTGCTGGAGCAATTATAGCTGGTTCTTATATAGGAGACAAGTGGAGTCCACTATCAGATTCAGCAAACTTAGCTGCTGGTGTTGCTGGTCAAGATGTTTTTCATTTATTTAAAAGCATGTTCTCTACATCTGGAATTGCAGCAATTATTGCAATAATAATTTATGGTGTTATAGGCTTTGTACTTGGAAGTAACAATGTAGCTGATACTTCTGAAATCAAGGTAATTGTTGATGGACTAGCTGGGGCTTATAACTTCAATATTCTGTTGATTTTACCTCCTTTAATAGTTATCGTTTTAGCTATATTAAAAAAGCCAATTTTACCTGTATTGGTAATAGGGGTAGCTGCAGGAGCAATCTTAGCAATTTTTATACAAAACATACCTGTTAATAAAATGTTAACCATTCTTTATAGTGGTTTTGAATCAGGTACAGGTCTTGAAGGAATAGATAAATTATTGAGTGGCGGTGGATTAAAATCCATGATGGGTCTAATCTTAATTATTTTCTGTGCTTTCATCTTTGCTGGTTCTGTAGAAGTCATTGGTGTATTGGATTCTATCTTAGGTAAGTTAACAAACATAATAAAATCTGAAGGATCATTAGTCTTAACTTCACTCATTACATCTGTTTTAACTGTTTACTTATCAAGCAGTGTTTATGTATCACTTATTTTAAACGGAAGAATGTATATTCCAGCTTATGATAGAATTGGTTCTCATAAGATAAATCTATCTAGAACAATAGTTGAAGGAGCTTCATATTCAGGAGCATATGTACCATGGAGTGGAGGGGCATTACTGGTACTTGGTACTCTAGGAGTAAAATGGTATGAATTTGCCCCATTTTTATTCAATCATTGGATTAGTATTATTTTAGTTATAATATTTGCTTTCTCAGGTAAGTTTATGGAAAAGGCAACAGATGGGAAAAATCTATAAAGTATCCCTGAAGGTATTTAATTATAAAATATAGTAGCTTTGAAAACGTTTAATATTATGTTGAATTTAAGGAGGGAAATGTGTGGTTAAAAGAATTGCAATCATCGGCGGAGGAAATGGAGCTTTTGCAGCTGCGGCTGATCTATCACTAGCAGGTTATGATATAACTTTATACGAAGATGAAAAATTCAAGTCAAACATACAAGAACTGATGAAAACAAAACAACTAACACTAACAGGTGTTGGTAAAACGGGAATCGCGGATATATGTAAAGTTACTACTGATATTGAAGATGCAATTAAAGATGTAGACTTAATTATGCCTGTAGTACCAGCTTATGCATTAAAAACATTTGCCAATAAAATTTCACCATTTTTAAAAAAAGGTGATAGAATCATTTTAGCCCCAGGTAGTACTGGTGGAGCCCTTATATTAGCTAAGATACTTCATGAAAAAGGGAAACTAGATGGTGTGAAAATTTCGGAAATGCATACATTACCATATGCTTGTAGAAAAACTGGTCCAACCAGTGTTAATATATTACTAGAAGTTGGAAAATTATATTTTGCAGCTTTCCCTTCTATATATAATGAAGAAATGTATAGCATTGTTAAAGAATTTTATCCAGCAGTAGAATTAGTAAGTAGCGTTCTTGAAAGTTCTTTGAATAATGGAAACCCAATTTCACATCCAGCGCCAGTTGTATTAAATGCTGGTAAGATTGAGTATTTTAAAGGAGAACATTACCATTATAGAGAGGGAATAACCCCTTCAGTTGCTCGTGTAAACGAGAAGATTGATATTGAAAGACAAAATATCTGTGAAAAATTTGGATATAAAATCATTGATGCTAAAGAAAGATTATTCTTGATGGGATATGTACCAAAAAGAGATACACTATATGAATCTTATCGAGATAGTAAGGCTTTTAATCCTTTGAAAGGACCTAAAGATTTAAATGATAGGTATTTAACTGAGGATACACCATGTTCATTAGTAGCATTATCAAGTATTGCAAGTACAGTTAATATTGAAACACCAGTTATGGATTCTGTAATAACTTTAGCATCTGCATTAAAAGATGAAAATTATTGGGAAACAGGAAATACTATTGATACTTTAGGTTTAAAAGGCATGAATATAGATGAAATTAAAGATTTCTTACAAAATGGATATGAATAATTAGTCTTTATTTAGAATAATGGTGATAGGAAAAATTTATTTCGCAATTGAAACAGATTACGAATAAAAATAGTGACAAGTGATAAGATACAAGTTACAAGTTAAGGTTGATTTTCTTGCAGAAAATCTTTAACTAAGCCTTTATCATCTTTGATGATGAGATAATGTACTTTTCCTATCGCAAAAGGATTCTTTTTATATTTTGTTAAATTAAAAGCTTTCGTTTACGAAAGGTATCCACAACTTGTAACTTATCACTTGTAACTTGTCACTATAAATTGCGAAGCGCTTTTCTTCGCAATTTATAAATAATGTGCATTAAGTTATTTTATTCAACAATATTTTATAATTGAGTTAAATAAAAAAGGGGGGAATCTATTTACATGAATGGAATTTCTACTTTGGATTCAATCATCATAGTTTTATATTTTATTGGAATGGTATCAATAGGAATATTTTTCAAAAGAAAAGTAAAAAAGACTAGTGATTATTATTTAGCAGGCAGAAGCTTAGGTTTTTTTGTTATTATGGCAACTGTCTGCGCTTCTATTATAGGTGGCGGAGCAATGATTGGTCGTGGAGGTATTACTTATAGCCAAGGTGCTGTAGCTGTAATGTTAGCATTACCGTATTTAGTTGGAATGTACTTTTTCTCAATTATATCTGGAAGAATTCAAGCTATTGGTCTTTTATATAATATATCATCAATTCCTGACCTTATGGAGTATCGATTTGGTAAAGTCTCAAAATATATTACAGCTACATTAATCGCATTTACAATGATGGCTACTGTGGGTACTCAAATAACTGCAACAGCTACAATAATAAAAACTATAGGTGGTTTTTCTTATGAATTAGGTGCGTGGATTGCAGTAGCTATTTTTGTTTCTTATACGGTTTTCTCAGGTTTATTTGGGGTTGTGTATACTGATGTGGCTCAATTCCTTATTTTAATAGTTTTTATGTATATCCTGCTCCCAATAGTTTCTTTATCTAAAGTAGGGGGAATTGTAACATTAACTAGAACTATACCTAAAGAGATGCTATCTCTAAAACCATCAATCCAGATAGTTGGTTGGATATTTACAAGCTTGGTTTTTACATTAGCAGGAGCTGAAATGTGGCAAAGAGCCTTTGCTGCTAAGAATTCAAAAGAGGCGCGTAAAGGAATGTTATTAGGTACTACTGTTTATGCATATACTATTATTATTACTTTACTAATTGGACTAAGTGCTTATGTTTTATTACCAAATGTAGTAAATGATTATGGCACTGCAGATGCTGCAATACCAGCTCTGGTTATTAATCTGTTACCTAAGGGGATAATAGGATTAACAACTGCGGCATTATTAGCTGTTATGATGTCCTCAGCTGATACTTATTTATTGGTGTCTGTACAATCTATACTAAGGGATATAATAAAACCATTAATTCCTAATCTTGAAGATGAAAAAGAGCTTTTATGTTCAAGAGTATTTACTGTTCTCTTAGGTTTAGGAGCACTCATAATTTCTTTATATATAAGACAAGCTTATAAAGCTTTAATGTTTGCTTGGACTTTTTATGCATCATCTATTGGATTACCAGCACTAGCAGCGCTATACTGGAAAAAAGCAACTTCACAAGGTATAGTATCTAGTATTCTAGTTGGCTTTATTGTAAGCGTAGTCTGGAAGATTATCGGTTCGCCATGGGGATTAAGTCCTTCAATCCCAGGTTCAATATTATGTGGATTAACATTACTTACAGTAAGTTATAGTACATATGATAAAAATCATTCCAATGCCTTTCCGAAGGTTTAGCAATATAGAATATTTGCCATAGAGTTTCCAGTTCGCCAATTTATATATAATTTACTTGTACTTGAAATTATATATATAATAAAGATTTTTAGTGGAAACTCTATATTTGATTTATAATAAATTATTGAAAAGACGTTGGATTTACTGGTAAAATATATTAAGAAGAGGTGAATCAGATGATAAACATTCTTATAGTTGAAGATGATGATGATATTAGAGAGTTGCTAAAAATTAATTGTGAAAAGGATGGTTATAAAGTTTTTACAGCTGATAATGGGTTTGATGCACTAGAAATATTAAAAACAGAAGATATTAAACTTGCAATACTGGATATCATGTTACCAAAATTGAATGGGTATGAGCTCATTCAAAAGTTACGAAAATTTAGTAAAATACCAGTTATATTTTTATCAGCAAAATCTGAAGAAATTCACAAAATCAAGGGACTATCATTAGGTGCTGATGATTATGTGACAAAGCCCTTTGGAATGGGGGAGATATCATTTAGAATTCAGTCTCATTTGAGAAGATTTTTGGATTACTCGAAAGAAACTTTTATAGAACCCGAGAATTACTTACTTACAAACGGTAGTCTTAAACTCAACAAAAAGACTTGTGAAGTTTTTGTAAAGGATAGACTTGTTGACTTATCAGTTAAAGAGTATAAAATACTAGAATTATTCCTCCATAATTTAGAATTTGTATTCACAAAAAAACAAATTTATGAAAAAATATGGAGAGAAGATTTTTTTGGTGATGATAACACAGTTATGGTACATATAAGTAACCTAAGAAATAAAATTGAAGCTAACCCAAAGCAACCATTATATCTGATTACAATAAAGGGGCTTGGATATAAGATGGTGAAATCAGAATGAAATGGGTGAAGAGTAAATTTAAGAATCTATCTACATATATGTTTATTAATTATAGCTTAATGTTTATTTTTTTGGTTATTGTAATTTATATCAATCAGTATATGATAAATACTGAGCTTGATGAAATTTCAGGATTTAATTCAAAAACAATAACAGCAATTGAAGAAAATGATAAAGCAGAAGATATTTATAAAGCGCTAGAATTAAGAGAAGGAAGTTTTGTTCAACTTTTAGATGATGAACTTAAAGTAATTGAAGAATATAATAGTCCACTAGATGTTGGAAATTTGTATAAATATAATGAGTTTGTTAATAAAACTATTGAAAATCCTTTTCAATTTCAAAGTATTATGGTTACGGAACCGATATTAACAGAGTCTATGATTGTTATTTATGATACTAGTTTACCAGCATCATTTGATGAATTTTTAGTTCTATCAAATAAAATTAAATTAAGAGCTAATTTGATTACTCTGATTTCAATAATAGTTGTATTTCTTATTTTTTCAGATATATCTATTTCTAGAATAATTCAACCTATTCAAGTTATTATTAAAAGAGTTGATGAAATTGCTGATGGTGAGTACAACAACAAATTAGAAATTCAACCACATAATGAATTAATGACTTTAGTTAAGGGTATAAATACAATGAGTACTAAACTTCAAAAGGAAATTGAAAATAGAGAATTATTAGAAAAAGATAAAAGAAGAATGATTATGGACATATCTCATGATTTAAGGACTCCATTAACAAATATAGCTGGATATAGTGAATTGTTGAGAGAAAATGTATCTTGTGAGAATAAAAAATACATAGATGTTATCATTTCTAACAGTAAAACTTCAAATGCTATAATTGAAAACTTATTTGAAATATCAAAGATTGAAGATAACTCAATTGAGTTGAATTTGGAAGAAACTGAGATTAATGAATATATGAGAGAAATAATAATAGAATATCTACCAGAGTTTGAGACTAAAAAAATTGATTATGAAATCAACTTAGTAGATGATAAACTTTACATGAACATTGATAGAGTTAAATTTAAAAGAGCTTTATCAAACTTCATAAATAATAGTATGAAATATGGTGGAGATAATTTAAAAATTTTGTTTAAAACTTATAAGGAAAATGGTTCAATTGTTATAGATATTAAAGATAATGGGCAGGGTATACCAAAAGATAAGATAAAGTATATACTTGAACCTTTTGTTAGATTAGATGAAGCTAGATCTACATCTGTCAAAGGTGCGGGGCTTGGGTTACCATTAGCAAAAAAGATTATTGAATTGCATGAGTGTACGTTAGAAATAATATCTGATATAGATGAAGGGTTTCAGGTTAAAATTAAAGGGGGAGTATAAGAAGGATTTCTACTTATTCTTATACTACCCTTTTATCTTATTTATAAAATTTAAAACCACTACCTATAGCATTAGTTGGGCAAATTGTTATACAATCTCCACATCTAATACATTCTTTATCACATGGATTTTGCACAATATTAACTTCCATTTTACAAATATTAATACACTTATTACAATGTATACATTTATTTTCATCTATCGTTAACTGATAAAAGCTATATTTATTAAAAAGTGAATAAATTGCTCCTAATGGACATAGAACTTTACAGAAAAATCTATGATATATTATAGATAGTATAATTACAATCATTAATATAGTGAATTTTGAAAAGAATAAAATGCCAATACTGGACCTTAAAGCTTTATTTAATATTAATAATGGTATTCCACCTTCTAAAGTGCCTGCAGGGCAAATATACTTACAAAAGGTTGGATTTCCTATACCTACGGAATTGTGTAAAAATATAGGTAGAATAATAACAAATATTAACAAAACTCCATATTTGATATATTTAAAATGTTTGTTAATAATTTTTTTGGGAGAAGGTATTTTATAAATTAATTCTTGAAATAATCCAAAAGGGCAAAGCCATCCACAAGTAAATCTTCCTAGGATAGTAGCAAAAAGAAGAATCATTCCACTAACATAAAAGGATATATTAAATTTCATGCTATTAAATACAGCCTGTAAAGAGCCTATAGGGCATGAACCAAGTGCACCAGGACAGGAATAACAGTTCAGTCCCGGAACACATAAAGATTTTGAATTACCTCTAAATATTTTTCCCTCAATAAATCCTTTTAAGTTTGAGTTTGTAAGGATCGCAAATATTAATTGTACTATTTTTCTACTATATTTAACCAATTCCAATACACTCCAAGCATATATTAATTGCCTTCGTTAAGACTACTTTTATTTCACCTAATTTGCAACCATAAATAATTAGGGCTGTTGATAATGTAAGTAGTATATATTTACCATACACAAGTAAATTAATCTTCGATTTATTTAACATATTCTTTTACTAGGTTTTCAAACCCTTTTTCGTTTGTACTACCAGGTATAAATGATTCTAAGATTTTTCCATCTGAATCAATTAAAATTGTTGCAGGTACATAATCGAATTTGGATACTAAGTCTTTATATAGTGTTGTATCTGGTAAAATATTGGTATACTTAACACCTGTTTGATTAATGACTTCTTTAGCAGTGGTAGTATCTTCACCGGCTTTTACATCACCAACAATACCTACAACATTGATGCCTTTATTTTTATATTGTTCATAGAATTTTTGAAGATCAGGCATTTCATCAATGCATGGGCCGCAAAAAGTTCCCCACAAATTAACCACAGTTACTTTATTATCTTTGAATATTTCTTTAGTAACATCATTACCGTCAATATCTTTAGCTTTAAAATCTGAAATTACTACATTTGCAACAGGGTTCTTATCTAATGAATCATTTGAACTACCCTCAGTGCCACTATTTCCACAAGCTACGATACTTAATCCTAATACAATTGTTAAACATAACATTAAAAATTTTTTCATAATTCTCTCCTTTTTGATTTTTTATAAAATAAGATACATAACTCTTACTCTAATTAATACATGGAACTTATAAATACAAACAAAACTGTAGATAATCCAAGAGGTAGATAATCTTTAAATTTAAATTTTGATTTAATTGTTTCATCTTCAGTACTCCTAGCTGTAATACTTTTAGGTTCATAAGAATTTATTTTCATTGTCTTTTTAATTAAACATCTTACAACAACAAAGGAAATAATGGCCATCAATATTAGATATACAAAAGATGCAATTTCATTATTTTGAATAAATTTAGGCCCTTCTTCAAGAACAGTAAAAAATGAGTTTATTCCGGTATTGCTTTCTGATAGAACACTTAAACCATTATTGATAAAATGAATTATCACTGATGGTAATATTGATTTTGTAGCAATAACTAAATATGTAACTATTACAGCCATCACAAAAGTATAAGTAAATTGGTAAAGATTCATATGAAAGATTCCAAATAAGAATCCATTTAGTAGAGCTAATTTATGAATACTCATTTTTGAGTTAGTTGGTAGCATTACACCTCTTATAACAGCTTCTTCACAGATAGCAGGGGTAAGGGCAATAACGAATAAACCCATTAAAGGTGAATATTGCGGCATCCAATTCTCAAGCATTTGAGCTTGGTCACTAGCTATCATATTTCCAAAGGATGCAGCAAGGATAGTTAATGGTTGCATTGCTATTGACATAACAAGGGTTATTACTAGAGTTTTTAAATTAATTTTCCTCAGCTTAAAAATTTCTTTAAAAGATTCTTTGGTTAATATTACAAATAAAATTGAGGGTAACAATAATATTATATACTGGCCCCAAATATCCATGATTTCATATGGAATTGGAATTAGTAATGGTGCTACAATTCCTAAAATAGTTATAATTAGAAAAAATATATTCCTTTTAAACATTGTAAAACCTCCTTTGATAATTATATTAAACTAAATAACTTAAATAGGATTAAAGATAACCTTAATTTAACCTTAAGTGTATTTATAAGATTAAAATAAGGTTCATAGCAAGCTTATAGTTCGTAGTTGAAATAAAAGGCGAACCAAATTAGTTAAGAGTTAAAAGTTAAGAGTGAAGAGTTAAGGATGATTTTCTTTCAGAAAATCTTTAACTAAGCCTTTGTTAGCTTCGCTAACTGGAATAAGGAACTTTTGCTACGCAAAAGGAAGTCATTTTATCTTTTGTATAATTAAAAGCTTTCGCTTGCGAAAGGTATCCACAACTTGTCACTTATCACTTGTAACTTGTCACTATAAATTGCGAAATGCTTTTCTTCACAATTTATAATTATTCTGTGTAATCATGATGATTAACAATTTCTAAAAATTTATCATTATGATATACTAAAAAGAGCATCAAAACTGGAGGGAACATATGAAGAAAATAATAATAACTCTTATAAGTATACTTTTATTATGCACATCAAATGTCTTTGGAGAAGAAAATGAAGGTTATGAACCGCCAACTGAACCAGCTATTGAAACTGCAGTTGTTATAGAAGCTAGTGAAGTGGAAGAATTTAAACATACAGAAGAAGTCTTTCAGCAGACCCAGTATGTAAAACTTAAAATAACAAGTGGAAAATATAAAAATGAGATTTTTAATACAGAAAATATTATTTTAGGAAACTATGCTTTCGATATACCTGTTCATGATGGGGACAAAATTGTTGTTTCAATTGAAGAAGTGAATGATGGAAGTATTAATGTACATGTATCAGATTATCAAAGGCAAAATTACATATTGTATTTATGTATAGTATTTATTGTACTCCTTATTTTAATAGGTAGATCAAAGGGACTCAAAGCAATAATTACACTTTCGCTTACATTATTCGCAATAGCAAAAATTTTATTACCTTTGATTCTAAAAGGAATTAATCCAATACCCGTTACAATAATTGTATCTATATCTATAATAGTGATAACTATGGTACTTATTAGTGGTTTAAATAATAAGAGTTTTTCAGCTATTATAGGAACTAGTGGAGGAGTCTTATTTGCAGGTATAATTGCTTTTATAATTGGAAGTCAGATACAATTAACAGGACTTAGTAGTGAAGAAGCTTCAATGCTTTTATACATTCCACAAAAGGTAACTTTAGATTTTAAAAGTTTATTATTTGCAGGAATAATTATGGGAGCTCTTGGGGCGGTAATGGATATTGCTATGTCCATTGCGTCTGCTATGGAAGAAATATATAACGCTAATAATAGAATAACCAGAAAAGAATTATTTTCTTCAGGTATGAATGTTGGTAGAGATGTTATGGGTACTATGACAAACACCTTGATTTTGGCCTATACTGGAAGTTCGATACCATTACTTCTTTTGTTTCTAGCTTACGATACACCTATGAAAAAGATCTTAAATTTAGATATTATTGCTACAGAAATAGTACGTTCACTAGCAGGAAGCATTGGATTGGTTTTAACAATTCCGTTAACGGCTTTGGTAGCTAGTATTTTAATGAAAAGAGAATGAAATGAAAGAAGTTTAAAAAAAGATGGAAAGTAAATACATATATGTAAAAACATTATTGACAAGGAAATTAAAAAGAAGTAAAATGTAAATATATTTTAAGAATACGTATTCTTAATAAAAGGAGATGGCCACTATAAAGAATTTACAAAAGAAAACTGATAGATCAACAACTAAGAGGATTACATCTATTGATGTGGCACATAGAGCAGGTGTATCACAATCAACAGTTTCTCGTGCTCTTAATCCTAATAGTAAGTTGGCAGAAGATTTACGTCAAAAAGTTTTAGTTGCTGCTAGGGAATTGGGATATAAGCCAAATGCAATCGCACGAAGTTTAACTTCACGAAGAACAAACATTATTGGACTAGTTATGAGTGACCCTACCAGTCCATTTTATCATCAAGTTTTGAGTAGTTTCACAGATAAATTGCAACAGGCAGGTTTACAGACTTTACTATTTAATGCTGCCCCAGGAAAGGATATTGATGATATACTTGACAGAGTACTTCAGTACCAGGTTGATGGATTAATTATTACAGGAGCAACTATAACATCAGAGATGGCTGATGAATGTGTAAAAAATGGAACTCCTGTTATTTTGTTTAATCGTTATATACCAGGAGCGAATATAAGTGCAGTGTGTTGTAATGATGTTGAGGGTGGACGTAAGGTTGCTGATTTCTTAGTAAATGCAGGACATAAGCGGTTAGCGTATATTTCTGGAAAGAAAAATGCATCAACAAGTATTAATAGATATAAGGGATTTATTGAACGTTTAAACGAGTTAGGAAATTATGAATGTTTAGTGGAATATGGTGGATATTCATATGAAAGTGGAGTTGAAGCTGCAAAACGCTTACTAATGCGAAAGAATCAACCAGATGCGATTTTTTGTGTTAATGATATAATGGCACTGGGGGTAATGGATGTAGCTCGTTTTGAATTGGGAATTTCTATTCCTAAGGATCTTTCAGTTATTGGGTTTGATGATATTCCTGAAGCTTCACGTGCAGTATATTCATTAACTACTATTTACCAGCCTATTGAGCAAATGGTGGATGCAACTATTAAATTATTGCAAGAAAGAGTGGAAAATCGAAATGTTGAGCCAGTTTTACAACTTTTTGAGGGAAAATTAATTGAGCGAAGTTCTACACGTTTGATTTCAAATAATAAATGATAAGAAGTATACATTTAGAAGTGTATACTTTTGGTTTAGAATACATAACAATTTTCATCAAACATTACAAAATTTCTAAGTTAATAATAGTTACTATTTGTTTATTTATCACAGAGTGCTACATGGAAAAGAAACTTCTTGTTAAGCAATTGAGTGAATTGTTGGAATAATCACAAAAATAATAAAATAAATTTAGATATGCTATTGACAAACATAATAAAACACTATAAAATAAAATCATAGATTGAGAATACGTATTCTCAATCTATGATTTGTATACTAAAGAGTTACATAAGAAACATTTGAAAGAGAAAATTGAGAATATCAATTGAACAGATGCAGACATGTCTATTGAATTGTTGCAAGCAAGAGTGAAAAATGTAAAGGTTAAGGCAAGTTGTACAAAGCTTTAAGGTAGTAAAAAGAAATTTCACACGGTATCCTAAGATATTAAAGAAGATAAAGATATTACTCATTGTTTTAGAATACGTATTCTGAATGATGCGGTAGCGATATCAATAGCATCTTAAAATTTATCAATACAGAATACGTATTCTGGAACTTGAGTGTATCAGTTTTATGATTTATCAAATGAAGATTCGTCTTTTGAAGTATGCTATTTAAAATGATTGTTAATTCATGGTGTTTTAAACACTATAAAATATAAAAAAAGTATAAAGCATAATTAATTCTGAAGGGTGGTAACAAAAATGACAAATGCAAATAATCAAGGAAGAAAGCCATCATACTGGTGGCAACATAAAAGTTGGCAAGAAATAGTTGAGCATGCAAAGAAATGTGATATTGCAATTTTACCAATAGGATCAGTAGAACAACATGGGCCTCACTGTCCAACAGGGCATGATACATTGCAATTATTCCCTATGCTTGAGGATATAGCAGAGAGAACAGGAGCTATGCTTTTACCAGTTTGTTGGTATGGAGCTCATCCACATCATCACTGGGGATTTCCAGGAACTATTCCTTTGTCAAATGATACATTAAAAGCGGTTTTAAAAGATATCGTACGTGGTGCTGAGGTTGCTGGTTATAAGAAATTTATATTCTTCTACGGACACGGACAAGCATTTGTTACAAATTATACGGTACAAGATTTAGGACTTGAAGGATACTTTGTTCTTTCAGTTATGTTCCAGAATATCGTTAGAGATGTTCATAATGAAATTTTTGAAACTCCGTTCTGGCATGCAGATGAAGCTGAATCTTCAATTGGACTTCATACATTCCCAGACTATATGGATATGAGTCTAGCTGTAGATGAATCTGCTACTCCTGTTATGGATCCTAAATATGTGACTTCTCCATCAGAGTATTGTTCATCAAAACCTATGCGTTTTGATGAGGGAACTGTTGGTGCTCCAGAACTTGATACACTTAAGCATGGAGTTATGGGTAAACCTTCTTTGGCTACTAGAGAAAAAGGTGAAAAGTACTGTAATATTATTGTTGATCGTATGGTTGAAATGGTTGAAGACGTAAAGAAAAAATATCCTGTTGGTGTAGAAATTAAAACTACTGCTTGGAAAAAATAATACTTATTTTAAAGATTTGTTTTTAAGTGCCGAGAGCTAGTAGATTTTCTTTATTAGTTCTCGGCGCAGATTACATAGGGTTTGGGATTTATATAAATATATGAAATTTGAGGGAGGTCGCTTAACTATGAATATAATTGAGTTAAAAACAGAAGTGCTTAATATATGTAGAAAACTTCCACAATGCGGATTGGTAACTGGAACAGCTGGTAATGTAAGTGCTAGAGATCCAGAAACAGGACTCGTTGCTATTAAACCAAGTGGGGTACCTTATGAGGAAATGGAGTTAGATGATATTGTAGTGTTGACTTTATCTGGAGACATTGTCGAGAAAAAGGGAAATAGAAAATCTAGCTTTGAAACACCTACACATCTTGAAATCTATAGACGTTATCCAAATGTTAATGGAGTTATTCATACACATTCCAAATTTGTAAATACATTAAGTAGTGTTATGGATGAAATACCTTGTGCAACTACTCCAACAGGTATAAGACTTCTATTAAAACCTATTGATGTCATAGATTTTATTAATAATGGAACTCAAGAAATGGCTGATAAGGTAGCACCAAGTTTAGAGTCAAGTGTTGCGGTAGCTATCAGAAATCACGGTCCATTTACTGTTGGGGAAACGGTACAATTAGCATTGGAACGTGCTGTTGCTTTAGAAGATACCAGCCAACTTTATTTCCAAGCATCTCTTCTTGGAACACCATCATTGATAGAGTAATTACTAGTTGACGGTTGACAGTGCTCAGTTGACAGTAAATGACGCCTTTCACTAAAGTGAAAGCTTTTAGTTTAAATATTTTCCTAAAGAAAATCATCCTTTACTGTCAACTGTACACCGTCAAATGTCAACTAAAAATTACGATTAACCTTTCAAATTAATAAAAGCTTAAACTAAGACTTTTAATAAAATACTAACAAAGGGATGATGGTGATGGCACATGCTCGTAAATATATAACATTAGATATTGGAGGGTCTGGGGGTCGTTGTGTAGTAGGAAGTTATGATGGTAACAAGTTAACTTTAGAGAAAGTTGGAGAATTTGAAAATTCCCATGTTAGGGTTCTGAATCATTATTATTGGGATGTTCTAAAGTTATTTAGTGGAATAAAAGATAGCCTGAAAAAAGTAAATAAACTTTATGGCAAAGAGCTTGTAAGTTTAGGAGTTGACACCATGGGTGTTAACTTCGCACTTCTAGATAGCAATGGTGAACTCATAGGTAATCCTTTTTATACACGTGTCCCACAGAAAAAAGAAATACTTAATAAAACTTTTAATAGAGTGCCAAGAAAAGAAATTTACGGTACTACTGGACTTCAATTAACAAAGCTTAATTCTTTGTATCACCTTGCTGAAATGGTTGGAACTAATTCTCCAGCATTAAAAAATGCAAAAACTTTTCTTATGCTTCCAGATTTAATTAATTATTGGTTAACAGGAAAAACAGTTAGTGAGTATACAATAGCTTCAACATCTCATCTATTAGATGCCAGTAAAAAAGAATGGGCATTGGATATGATTAAAGATATGGGGATACCTACACATATCTTCCCTGAAATTATTAAACCTGGTAATACCATTGGAAAACTTCATCCTAAGGTTGCAGAAGATATTGGTATTCATAGAATATCAGTTGCTGCAACAGCTTCTCATGATACAGCTGCAGCACTAGCTTGTGTTCCAGCAGAGATAGAAAACTATGCTTATCTTAGCTCAGGAACTTGGGGAATGTTGGGATGTGAGACTTCAGAACCAATATTAACTGAAAAAGCAATGAAATACAACTTTGCTAATGAAGGATCAGTACTTGGAAATACAAGATTTATATATAATTCTGTTAATCTATGGATACTGAAAGAGTGTAAACGTATATGGGAACTTGAAGGAAGAAAATACACTTGGGATGAACTTATTAATATGGCTGAGGAATCAAAACCGTTCTTGGCATTTATAGATCCTCAGTGGTCAGAATTTTTAGTTCCAGAGAATATGCCAAAGACTATTCAAAAAATGTGTTCTAATACTGGACAAAATATACCTGAAACTAAAGGGGAAATAGTTCGAGTGATTATAGAGAGTTTAGCATTAAAATATCGATATACATTTGATAATTTAACAGAGATTATTGGAAGAAAACCAGAGGTTCTTCATATCGTTGGTGGTGGAGGAAGAAATAAGATGCTTAGTCGGTTTACAGCTAATGCTATAAATGTTCCTGTAATCACTGGTCCTTATGATGCAACTGCAGTAGGTAATATTATAATGCAAATGATTGCAGTTGGAGATATTTCTAGTTATGAGGAAGGTAAGGAACTAATCCGTAAGTCGTTTCCATGTAAAACATATTTACCTGCCTTAAAGAATGTTTGGGAAGAAAAATATCAGAGGTATCGCAGAGTGATAGATATATAATTCAAATGTGCAACGTAGTAGTAAATTATATATCTGGAGGGATTGATTATGAACGAAAAAATTATTAAAAAGAGTGTTATAGAAGAATCTTTACCTATGGAATGGTCTGAGAATCTTGTTCCAGAAATTGATGGATTATTGAAGAAGACAAAAAGTAAATTAGTAGTTTTAGATGATGATCCAACAGGAACCCAGACAGTACATGATTTACCTATACTTACTGAGTGGTCTACAAATATATTGGAAGAAGAATTTAATAATGATGAGTATAATGCTTTCTATATATTAACTAATTCTAGAGCAATGGCAGAAGAAAAAGCTTTAGCTTTAAATAATGAAATTGCAGAAAATCTTAAAGAAGCTGCTAAAAATACTGATTCTTCATTTGCTTTAGTTAGTAGAGGAGATTCAACTCTTAGAGGTCACTTTTTAAAAGAGGTTGATGCTCTTCAAGAAGCTTTACAAGAAAAATTTGATGGATGGATTTTATTCCCTTACTTCTTAGAAGGTGGTAGATATACTGCTAACGATATTCATTATGTAAGAGAAGGCGATGACTTTGTACCTGCAGGGTTAACTCCTTTTGCAGATGATCATACCTTTGGATATAAATCATCAAATCTAAAAGAGTGGGTAGAGGAAAAGACTAATGGAAATGTGAAAAAGGAAGATGTGGTATCTATAACATTAGATGATATTAGAAAAGCTGGACCAGATAAAGTAAAGGAAAAGCTTATGAATTTGTCTAATTCACAAATTTGTATAGTCAATGCTTTCACTTATAAGGATGTAGAAGTTTTCGTAAAGGGATTGTTAGAAGCAGAAGGGTCAGGTAAAAAATTCTTATATAGAACATCTTCATCTTTTGTAAAAACAAGAGCAGGCAATATTTCAAGAAATCTTCTCAGTAAAGAAGAACTTAATGTAAATAAAGGCGGTGGAGGCCTACTTATTGTTGGTTCTTATGTTCCAAAAACAACTAAACAGGTTCAAACATTAATTAATGAAACAGATATTGAGAGTATAGAAATAGATGTATCTTTATTAATTGATGAGGAAACTAGAGGAAATGAAATAAAAAGTATAGCTAAAAAAGTAGATTCTATATTGGAAAAAGAAAAAGATGTAGCTATCTACACTTCAAGAAAAGTAATAAAAGGTGATGAAGCTAAGAGTAGTTTAGCAAAAGGAAATTTTATTTCAGATGGACTTATAGAAATACTTCATTCAATAGAAAGCATACCGAGGTATGTAATCGCTAAGGGAGGAATAACATCCAGTGATATTGCAACAAAAGGTATTGGTATAAAAAGAGCAGTTGTTATGGGTCAGATATTAGAAGGTATACCTGTTTGGAAAGTTGGAAAAGAAGGACGTTACCCTGATTCATCATATATAGTTTTCCCAGGCAATGTTGGTGACGAACATGCATTAGCAGATGCAGTGAAAATCTTAAGTAAATAATTATCAGTTTATAGGTTTCTATAAAATAAGGTTATTTGGAGCAAAATAAAATCTTAGCTTAATTGAGAAACTTATTACAAAGTTCTTCCTAGAGAAAAAGCAATTATTCTTGAAATCGTTTAGGTAAACATTTACACTGACATTTTTAAAGTACACGAGTTATAAGCAATATAGAATTTCATAACGTTTAAATAAACTTTATATAAATAAAATAATTTTAGGAGGGTTTTTATTATGAAAAAATCTATTAAATTGTTAGTAACAGCATTATTAGTAGGTGTAATGACAACTATAACAGCATGTGGTGGAAGTAATGCAAGTAACGGAAATAAGGCAGCAAACGCCGATGGTGAAAAAAAACCTGAAAAAGTCCAAATACGGTTAGCTCATGATAACAGTGTTGAAACACCAGGACACAAAGCATTCTTAGAATTCGAAAAGTTGGTTGAAGAAAAATCTGGTGGAAGAATTGATGTAACTATTTTCCCTGGTGCACAATTAGGAAATTATCAAGAAATGTTTGAACAGACACGTCGTGGAGATATTGAAATGAGCGTTAGTGCAACTACACTCTTCACACAAACAATTCCAGAGTTTGCAGTTTGGGATAGTTTCTATATGTTTGATGATGAAGAACATGCTCATAAAGTATTAGATGGAAAAGCAGGACAAGAGTTAATGAAACCACTTGATGCTATGGGACTTACTGGTTTAGGATATATGGAAATAGGTTTTAGAAACTTTTCTAACAGTAAGAATGCTATTGTAAATTTTGAAGATCTTAAAGGTTTGAAATTAAGAGGTTATAACCCTATACAAATAAAAGCTTGGGAAGCACTTGGTACTAATTTAACAAGCTTAAGTTGGTCTGAAGTATTCACATCATTACAACAAAACTTAATTGATGGACAAGAATGTGCATCTGCAAGTTTCTATAATGCAAAATTCTATGAAGCACAAAAATATTGGTCATTAACAAAACATATCTATACAAACTGGTTATGGTTTGCAAACAAAGACTTTATGAATAGTTTATCTTCTGAAGATAGAAAGATAATTGAAGATGCATCAAAAGAAGCTATTAAATTAAATAGAGAAATGGTAGCTGCAGCAGAAAAAGAGACGCTAGAAAAACTTCCAGGATTAGGAGTAGAGGTTAATGAGGTTTCACTAGAAACAAGAAATAAAATGGGTGAATTAATGAATAATGCAATAAAAGATGAAATTATAAGTAAATGTGGTCAAGAATTATATGATATGGTAAATGCAGAAATAGAAGCTGAAAGAAAATAATAAATTAATTAGTTTGGTAGCATCAAAATATTTAGTTTTGGTGTTACCAAACAATTTTTAATAATTTGCTGGAAAGAATATTTTAAGGAGTTGACATTCAAATGAGAAAAGTTTTTTCTTGGCTCGATATAAATTTTGAACCAATTATAATGGCTACATTATTTTATATCATGACAGTTCTAATTACTTTACAAGTAATATTAAGATTCGGGTTCAGTGCCGGATTTTCATGGGC
The DNA here is from genome assembly GCF_050402865.1 of Clostridium sediminicola. Taxonomy (NCBI): domain Bacteria; kingdom Bacillati; phylum Bacillota; class Clostridia; order Eubacteriales; family Clostridiaceae; genus Clostridium; species Clostridium sediminicola. The sequence goes on along the minus strand of NZ_BAABMF010000016.1, from coordinate 21,498 downwards.
AGAAGAAGTTTCAAGATTTATGTTTGTTTGGTTAATGTATTTTAGTATTTCTTATACTACAAGAAATCATAGACATATTAAAGTTACTTTTATAGTAGGTAGATTTAATGAAAAAGTACAAAAGATAATAATGATAATCGTTGATTTTTTATTCTTAGCTTTTGCAGGTTTTATATTTGTGTCAGCAGTGAAAATATGTCAATCTGTTGCTGAGTACAATGATAGAGCAACAACTTTGGATATTTCAATGAATGTTATGTATGGTGCGGCAGCAGTAGGATTTATTTTAATGCTAGTTCGACTAATCCAAGGAATAGTGTGGAAGTTCAAAAACTTTTCAGAATCACTAGAATACTTTGAAAATCATACTGGAGTTTATACTGGAGCAAATGACATATGTTTTGCAATTAAAGACTCTGAAAAGAAAGAGGAGGAGTAAATAATGACTATTGCATTACTATTTGGAAGTTTTATATTGTTCTTGATTTTATCAGTGCCTATAGCTGTGTCTTTAGGGTTAGCATCTGTGGTAACAATTTATGGGGTAAATCCTATAAGTGTAGAAGCTTTTACACAAACAATGATACAAGGACTTAACTCTTTCCCATTAATGGCAGTTCCTCTATTCACCTTTGCAGGAGATATAATGGGTAGAGGTGGAATATCTAAAAGATTACTTGGTGTAGCAGGATTATTCTTTGGACGAATGACAGGTGGACTAGGAATAGTTTCTATAGTAACATGTTTGTTCTTTGCAGCTATATCAGGAACAGGATCAGCTACAGTTGCAGCTATTGGAGTTATAATGATTCCGGCTATGGTAGCTAAAGGTTATGATAAGCCTTTTGCAGGAGCGTTATGTGCAACAGCTGGAACAGTAGGAACTCTTATTCCACCAAGTATTTGTATGGTTGTTTATGCTATTTCAGCTAATGTATCTGTTACTGGAATGTTTACAGCAGGTATTGGTCCTGGATTATTAGTTGGTCTGGGTTTAATACTTTATACAGTTTATATGGCAGTTAAAAATGGTTGGAAAGGTGATGACCATAAGTATACTGGAAAAGAAGTAGTTAAAATATTTATTGATGCTATACCGGCACTTATGGTTCCAGTTATAATCTTAGGCGGTATTTATGGGGGAGTATTTACTCCAACTGAAGCAGCGGCAGTTGCTTGTGTTTATGGAATTATAGTTAGTGTATTTTGGTATAAAGAAGTTAAGATTAAAGATTTACCATTTATAGGCTTTAATTCTTGTCTATTATGTGCAGCAGTTATAGTTATTATAGGTATATCTTCTGGTTTTGGACGTATTTTAACAATAACTCAAGTACCAGTACAAATTGCAAATGCAATATTAGCAGTTACTTCAAATAAAATAGTAATATTACTTCTAATAAATGCCTTATTACTTGTAGTTGGAACATTTATGGAAACAAATGCAGCAATAATTATTCTAGTTCCAATTTTATTACCAGTAGTTGTAGCTTTAGGAGTAAACCCAGTACATTTTGGTCTTATAATGGTTTTAAACTTGGCAATAGGATTTATTACCCCTCCACTAGGAGCAAATTTATTTATGGCATGTCAAATTAGTGATATCAAATTTGATGTACTTGCAAAAGCAATATTGCCATGGATTGCAGTTATGATAATAGTATTATTGATGGTTACTTATATACCAGCAATATCATTAACACTTCCAAAATTACTTGGAATACCGGTTTAAATTAGTGCCAAGTGATAAGTTATAAGTTAAGGGAGATATTCTTCATTCTTCAGAATATCTAATTTAAACAAAAGCTTTTCCAATAGTGAAAGGTATCAACAACTTATATCTACAATTTAAAATTTACAATAAAAAATTATATTATATTAAGGAAGGGATATATATGACAACTTTAAGAGAGAGAAATTTTAGACGTTTAAAACAAAGTATTGTAGGAGAAAAAGCTGACGGACATGCAGTATTTAACTATTATACATATCCGTTCTTCCAAGCAGTTACGGGAGTCAAATTGGATGATTTTTTCCATAAACCTGATATTGCACTGCAATGTCAAATAGAAGCATTTGAAAAATTAGATGGAGTTGGTAATCCATCTCCGGATATGGGGTCAGTTGCTGTAGCAAGTGGACTTGGTGGAATAGTTAAATTTGATGACAATGGATTTATTTCAGTTCACCCTAATCCTCGTTTAGCAGAGGTAGAAGATGCAGAAGATTTAGATTGGCTAGAACCTGGAGATCCATATGGAGATAACTATATGAGGCAAGCACTTGAACAAATACAATATATGGTAGATCACTGTCCTAAAGGTTACAGAGTTAACCCACATCCTGTTCAGGGATCTTTTACAATAGCAGCAAACATTAGAGGAATTAGTGACTTGTGTGCTGATACACTTGTAGAACCTGATTTAGTTAATAAAATATTAGATGTAGTTGTAGAAACTCAAATAAGATTTTTAAAAGCTCAAGAAAAAATCTTAGGATCATTACACCATATATTGGTGGGAGATGACCTTTCTGCATTCCTTGGTGAACCTAGTTATAGAGGGTACATTTTACCAAGATATGAACAAATGTTTAAAGAGTTTCCTAATACTCAAAGATGGTTACACAATGATTCAACTGCTCGTCACGTAGCACCAGCAATAGGAGATTCGGGAATGGTTGCATGGCAATATCATCCTGATATTTTTCCGCACGATGCTTTAGAATTGACTAAAGGTAAAGTATCTCTTCTAGGTGGCTTAAGTCCACTTGATTTACAAAAGTGGACTGCTCACGAAACTTATGATAAGTGTATTGAAGTACTTAAATCATTCCAAGGTAATAACAAATGTGTACTTGCTGCCGGTGGTTCAATAAACCAAGTTCCTATAGAAAATTTAAAAGCTATGTTTAAAGCAGCTGATGATTACAAAATTTAATAGTCAATAAAAGTTTTTTCATAATGTTCATATAAACTCGTCTATGATTATTTGCTTTCACCCCTTGTTTTGCAAATGATTATATGACGAGTTTATTTTTAACTAAAAAGTTTACTTCAATATCATAGGATTCCAAATATGAAATCACTTTATATGGGAAAAGACAATTATCTACCGTTATTTAAGTACATTCATCACAAATACTGAAAGCACTAGCATTTAAAGGGAGTAATTAATAATTCGGAGCTTTCACTCATTTGATTAAGCACATGAATAAGTACGAAGTGTGTTTTTCTTTTGTAATCATCATACCTTCAAAATCAAATGAATCTTCCAATTGGTATATTGTTTGAATTAAGAGATCTTTAAGGAATTTTTTTAATCTTTTAGTCAATTTTTAATTGGGCCTACTCCATGAGGATATATCCAGTTAGTGCCGTATTTGCCACAATAATTTTGTTCGCAATTTTTCCTTAAATCTTCTATAATGACTAAATTAGAAACATTAATAAAAGTAGTGTTAATGTCTTTGGTATTTGTATATTCTTTAGTGAAATTTTCGATTATAGTATTCAAGTTATCAAACTCCTTTAATCATAAAGGAATAGTATCATTTCAAACCATAACAATTTATTTTAATAATAGTAATATTTTTATTTTACTAAAAAGTATGAAACTTTACTCTAAAAATTTAGATGGAGACGAAGTATTATTAAAAGAGTATAGTTTTATAACTATGTTTAGTACTACCTTTTATCTATATATAATTGTTCAAGAATCTTATTTTAATGACTATAGGATTGACTTCATGATGGGTTACATAGCATCGCAGTAGATTTTAAATGTTATTTTAAATCTACTGAAAAAAATTCATTAGGAATCGTTATACACTCTCTTTTAAATTTTATAAGAATTAATAAGTAATTTATTCTAATGTGCAAAAATATGTAAAATTGCACAAAAAACGTGCAAAAATTGTGCAGATTATTTATATTGAACATATTAAAATTATGTTTAGTCAAACTTAAACATTTAGGAAGATAAAAAAAAGACTATTTTTTAGTGTCCTGGATTTATTAGGAACAAAAGTAAAAGTTGGTATGAAATTTGCTGTAGATATAAATACATATTCACGTAAATATTAGAATATATAATGTGTATATTTTGGGTTAGAATATGAAATATGAATTTATAAATGATTGGGAAAGAATATTAGAATACTGCAATATTCTTGACAGTGTATGTTTTATATATTAAGGGGGCTAGATATGAAAATAGATGAAAAAAGAGATGAATATACTTAGATTTGTAAAGAGTTGGACAGCCTTATAAGTACTTATTTTATTTCTCAAAAGACTTACTAAACATAAATTAATTTATCATGGGTTAGAAAGTTTAATGGAAATCTAATTTAATTTCGGTTAGTTTAAGTAAATATTAGTGTTACTTATTAGTAAAAGTTAGCTACTATATTGTACTGTATAAGAAAAAATTGTAAAAAAGGAACGATACCATGTCTTCAAAATTGATGAATAAAAAATTACTGAATAAGATGAGAGTGTTAAATAAAATACTACACAAAGCAGGACCTGAACCTGTAGTATTTGAAGAGATTTGTGATGCTTTAAGTCATGTATTAGATAGTAATGTTTATATTATAAGCAAAAAAGCTAAAATACTTGAGTATACTTTTAATAAGATAGAATGTGAAAGTGTAAAACAAAAGGATCTAAAGTATAAGAAATTGCCGGAATATTTCAATAATATATTACTGTCTATAAAAGAAACTTTATTTAATATTGAAAACCAGGGAAAATCATACTTTAATAAAATTAAACCAAGTGAAATAGAAGGTGAGTTGTCGACTATTATTCCTATAATAGGGAATAGAAAAAGATTAGGAACACTATATCTAACAAGATTTGAAAAAGAATTTGATGACTCTGATTTAATAATAGCTGAGTATACTGCAACTATAATTGGTATTGAAATTCTAAAAGCTGAAAATGATAAATTAAAAAAAGAAGCTAGAAAGAAAGCAGAAGTTCAATTAGCACTAGGTACATTATCATATTGTGAACTTAAAGCAGTTGAACACGTATTTAATGAATTAAACGGTACTGGGGGACTATTCGTAGCTGCAAAAATTGCTGATAAAGTAGGAATAGCAAGGTCTGCAATTGCTACTGCCCTAAGGAAAATTGAAAGTGCTAGAGCAATAGAGGTAAAGTCTTTAGGGGTAAAGGGGACATACATCAAGATATTGAATGATAAATTGTTAGATGAATTAAAAAGGATAAAATGGAGGTAGTATATGGAAATAAAAAAAGTGAAGGGAAATACATTTTGTATTGATACTGGAATGACATACATACCTTTCTATAAGATCAATGATGAAGAAATTATTATGTTGGATTCAGGATGGGCAGAAGGAGAGAGAGAGGGAATAGATGAGCTTCTGGAAAAAAACAACTTTAAGGTAGTTGGTATACTATGTAGTCATGCTCATATAGACCATATAGGAAATATTGCATATTTTAAGAATAAATATAATTGCATTATTGCTATGGCAGCCTATGAGGCTTTTATTTGCAGTTCAACGGTCAATCTCAAGGTTTATTATAGTATCCAGACATTATCCGAGGTAACAGATTATTTTGGACATATGGTTTGCGAAACAGATATTATGATTTTGGATAACCAAGATAGTATAAATGTTTGTGGTATTAAATTTAAAATTCTTCATACACCGGGACATAGTCCTGCGCATATATGTATTAGCACTCCTGATGATGTTGTATATGTAGGAGATGCCCTCATAAGTTATGAAGTCATGGAGAAGGCAAAAATCCCCTATGCTTTTATACTTAAAGAGGATCTGAAAAGTAAAAATAAGCTTTATCACTTAAAATGTAGCAAATATATAGTTGCTCACAAAGGTATGTATAATGATATTACAGAACTTATAACTGACAATATAGAGTTCTATAAGAATAGAGCCTCAAGCGTATATGATGTTATAGATGGTGCTATGACAATGGAAGAGATTATGAAAGTTGTTGTTGAAAATTGGGATATTCGTGTAAAAAGCATAGATATATATGCTGTAGTAGAAAGAATGTTAAGGTCCTATGTTGAATATTTAGAAGAAACAGGAATGATTGAATTAATTTTGAAGGATGGATTTCTTAAATATACTCCCAGCTGTTAAATACGCATCTTTATCGTTCGTTTTTTAGTAGATTCATAATCGGTATGACTTTTACAATTATAATAGTTTAAAATGAAGAATCTAAAATATTATTTTATAAAGAAATATTTTATTTTAATGTTTGTCGGTTTATCAATAAAATGTGTAATTAATCTGCATAAGCATTGCACAATATGTGAAATGCTTATGCAGATTAATTGAAAAAATGCTAGTTTTTTAGCAATATTATTGTTGGCATAATTTTTTCATTATAACAGTGTGAAAGTTATAAATGAGGAGTGTTTATGAAATTTGAAAAGATTAAATCATGACAGGAAGACCTGTGAGTGAAGAAATGGCACTATCATTAGGAATGGTTAATCAAGTAGTACCTTTACAAAATTTAGAAACCACCAGATAGGCTTACAAATATCATTTCACTTAACAAGTGAAGCAAAAGTTAAGTATAGTATTTTTTATAGATAAACAAATTTAACTATAAATCTGTACAAGTTCAAAACTCATTAATGCTGAGTTTTAGACATGTATAAATTAAGTTTACGTAATGTTTATTAAAATAATCAAACTTTGAAATATGAATTTATAAATAATTTGTAGAATAGTAAGGAAAGTAAACGTGAAATGAGGGTATGTAAAGGGATGGAATATAAAACAGATAAATCTAAGATAAACGAAAAAAGAAATGAATTAAATAAGTTAATTGAAGTATCTTCTTCAAATTTATTGTCAGATGATATACTTAGAGTTAGTCAAGAATTGGACAACCTTATAAGTACTTATCTTTTTTATCAAAATACTTATAAGAAAACAAAGGCAAGTTAGTAATTATAGGTTACTATAATTACTAACTTACCAGACTATCGTTATAGACGATAGTCTTCAGCTCAGCTGTTGACAAACATATTTTGTCAACAGCTTCTTACATTTTTTGCAACAATAATTTTAAGTACTTGTGTATATATTAGCCAAATTAAAAGATATAATAGAAACGGTTAAAATAAATTTTAAGTTCTAAATCTCTAAATATTTAAAAACTGGAATCTTAGCTGGAACAATGTTAAAATAATAGGTATATATAGTAAAAAATAGTATTAATTGCGGTTAAGTGAAAAATATACGGATCCCACTATCAATATTTGTATTTATAAATAGGAGGACTAAAATGTATTATTCAGATGTAAGTTGCAATGTAGAGAATACACTCATGAAAATTGAACAGCTAAAAATAAGGAGTTTTTTATCTATTGATTGGATGGGGATTGTAACAGTATCCAATCGAAATAGAATAATAATTGATGGAAGTATGGACTTTAATAATATTGGTTCATCCACAATTATTAAGTTATTAACAAAAATAAAAAAAGATATGTTACAGTTACAGGAAGGAAAAAAATATGAGATTTCACAAAATGAAAATTTATTAGTATCACCTATACGTGTACAAGATAATTATAAAGTATTTTATGTATGTTGTAGTATAGAAAAAAAATATAATGAAAAAGACGTAACGATATTGGATTTTATTATGAAGGTTTTATATGAGAATGTATTATTAAATGATGAAAAGATTGAAGAAAGAAATTATCTTTATAATATTTTCAATAGTATAGAATCATCTATTATTAGTATAGATCTTAAAGGAATAATTACTGCAGCAAATAAATCCACATTTGATGTTTTTGGATTTATTCCAAATGTTTTAATAGGACAAAAATATAATATAATGTTAACAGAAGAAGAAGAAAAGGTTGTAGTAGATAGAATACGCTCTGTTGTAAAATATAACAAAGTATGTAATGCTAAAAATCGGATATTTACAAAACATATATATGGAGAAAAATATGTAGATTTAGTTTATTGTCCTCTAAATGATAACAAAGGCCAAGTTGTAGGTATTACGCAAATTGCTAGAGATGTTACAAAATTAAAAATTTACGAAAGACAATTAGAGCAGCTTAAGCAATTTGCTATTTTAGGGGAAGTGGCAACTGGAATTGCCCACGATATTAGAAATCCTTTGATGAGTATTAGAGGCTGCACAAATATTTTAAAAAAGTCTTTATTTAAAGAGCCCAAATATATGGAGTTCTTAGAACCAATTATAGTAGAAGTAGACAGAATTAATGAAGTTGTAGAACAAATGCTTTCATATGCAACTATGACAAAAGAAAGTAGCAATACTTTGCTAAATATTAATGAAATTTTAGAGAAATGTCTTAATGTAATACGTTTACATAAGGGGATAAAATATATTAATATAGAAAAAAATCTATCTAAAGATCTGCCTCTCATAAAGGGAAGCAATATTCAATTACAGCAAGCATTTATTAATATTTTAATGAATGCAATTCAAGCTATAGAAAATGAAGGGAATATTAATATTAATAGTTATTATTTAAAGAAAAAAGAACAAATAGTGGTTGCAATTTCTGATGATGGTATAGGAATCAGTTCGAAAAAAATAGAAAAAATCTTAACACCATTTTATTCTACAAAGGAAAAAGGGATTGGATTTGGATTATCTATTGCTAAAAGGGCAATAGATAAGCAGGGAGGAGAAATTAAAGTCAATTCTGAATTGAATAAAGGAACTACATTTGAAGTCTATTTACCTATTAGGGAGGAATGAGTATATGCACAAGAAGAAGATATTAGTAGCAGATGATGAAGTCAATATATTAAAAGTTATTCGTGAGGAACTGAAAAGTGAGGGATATGAGGTAGATTTAGCTTATGATGGGGAGGATGCCAATAAAAAAATTAGAAAAAATAAATATGATGTAGCTATCTTGGATATTAGAATGCCTAAAAAAGATGGTATACAAGTTTTAAAAGAGATGAGGAGTATTTCACCAGAGACCATAGTGATTATCATGACAGCTTTTGGCACCATTGAAAATGCAGTAGAAGCTATAAAAATAGGTGCCTACGATTATTTAACAAAACCATTTGATAGTAATGAATTAATAAATAAAATTCAACAGGCATTAAAAATTAAGGAGAAAAGATCTTACAATGTTGACACTTCTGAAGAGAAGAAAGTAGTGCTTATAGGGAAAAGCAAAGAAATTGAACGTATAAAATCGAAAATTGAGAAGATAAAAGATTTACAAACTACTATACTTTTAACAGGAGAAAGTGGTACTGGTAAGGGTGTGGTGGCCCAAGCAATACATTTTGCAAGTAACCGAAATAATTTACCATTTATTCATGTTAACTGCGCAGTACTTCCTGAAAATCTAATTGAAAGTGAACTTTTTGGTCATGAAAAAGGAGCTTTTACAGGAGCTTTTGAAAGTAAAAAAGGAAAATTTGAGTTAGCTGGTAAAGGAACTATTTTTCTTGATGAAATAAATACACTGTCGCCTAATCTCCAAGCAAAGCTTTTAACTGTATTGCAAGAAAAAAGAATGGAGAAGATAGGTGGTGCCAAAACAATACTTGTTGAAGCAAGAATTATTGCTGCTACAAATGAAAATTTAGAAGAAGCTGTTAGACGAAAAGAATTTAGAGAAGATCTTTTTTATAGACTAAATGTAATTACTATTGAATGTGCACCTTTGCGTCATAGGAGAAAAGATATAGAAGTATTAACGTTGTATTTCTTAAATAATATTAATAGAAAGTTTAATAAAAATGTAATGGAAATATCCTCAGAAGTATGGCATATACTTAAAAATTATGATTGGCCAGGAAATGTAAGAGAATTGGAAAATGCCCTTGAAAGTGCTGTTGCTTTAGCAAATAATACAACATTATATGAAGACGATTTACCTTTAAGGATTATCCAGAAGGTAGAGCGGCATAAAGATTTGGATACTAATGATGAAATGAATGTTTTTAAAGTTCAGGAAAGTAAGATGATAAAAAAAGCTTTAGAAAAACATGGTGGACACCGTGAAAAAACTGCTAAAGAATTAGGAATATCAAGGCGAACACTTCAATATAAGTTGAAAAAATTTGGATTAATAAATAAATAAGTTTTTAAAGATAAAATAATAACAATAGTATAAGGAATTTTAATAGTAATGAAAGTAATAAAGCCAAACTTTATAAAGCTATAGGAACTAGAATGTGAAAAATATACCATATAGAACTTCTAAATTGTATATAAGCCATAAATATTGAAAAACGTATACTAGAAAATCTGTAGTAAAAGCGTTTTTATAGTGAAAAGTTTTATCAAATATCTTATGATGAGTAAATAAATCCTTAGTATAATAAATAATTTAGATGGTATTTTTAAAACTGTTAAGTAGGAAACTATATAGCATGTTGGAACAGAATGTTTTATGCAGATTATATTATAGAATGAAAGTAGAAAATTTATTTAAAAAAGATATTGAAGGCATTATTTTAATACATTATGTTCATTGGTTGAAGAAGTGTAAGTGGTTAATAACAAGTCAAATTGACAGTTATTAACCACTTTATTTTTAGTCTTTTTTAGGTAAATAGAATTCTTTACGGAAATATTCTTTAAAATTCCATACTTAGCAATCGTAGTTATATCAATATATTGAGATGAAGAGGAGTGACTTTCGAGCTATATAAGTTTTTGTTCCTACATCAAGCAGTTAAAGTGTTGTGCAATAAGTGCACTAATAGTGCACAAAGTGATCAGTATTTGCACAATGATAGGAATAAATATTAAATTAACTTATAAATAAATTAAATATATTTGTGATAAACATTTTTGTTGTGATTTTGTGTAGGAATGCTACTATATGCTAAAGACACATGGATATTAATGTTTTATTTATTGATATTTTGAAGTTGATTTAGAGTTTAGTATTTAGAACTAATGTTTTGGCATAGTTATTGCTAAAGTATTAAATAGTTGTGAATAATTTACAACAATCTGAATCTGAAAATACGGGGGCAAGTTGATTTTGAGTAATATTTTATTTACTTCATCAAAAATTAACAAAATGGAATTAAAAAATAGAATAATAATGTCAGCAATGCATTTAGGTTATGCACAAAACAAAGATGTATCGAAAAGAGATGTTGAATTTTACAAAGCTAGAGCAAAAGGAGGAGCTGCTGCAATTGTTTTAGTAGCAGGGGTTAATGATGTGTCTGGTCCGCTAGATATGCATAGTGTTGGTGATGATAAGTATGTTGAAAATTTGAGAGGCTTATCGGATGTTATGCACGAATATAGCAGTAAGTTAATTGTTCAGCTTTTTCATTGCGGAAGAAATGCGTATCCTGCTATGCTGGGAGGAAAAGAGCCTATTTCTCCATCGGAAGTACCTTCTCCGATTTATAAGACAGTTCCCAAAGCAATGACGTTAGAAGAAATTAAATCTACTGTAGAAGATTTTGGTAAAGCTGCAGAAAGATGTAAAAAAGCCGGTGTTGATGCAGTTGAAATAAGTTGTAGTGCTGGATATTTATTGACACAGTTTTTGTCACCTTTGGTAAATAAGAGAACAGATGAATATGGTGGTTCACTAGAAAATAGAATGAGATTTCCTCGTGAAGTCATCAAAAGAGTAAGAGAATATGTAGGATCAGATTATCCTATGATTTTAAGGATTTCAGGTAGCGATATGATACCAGGGGGGTATGGAATAGATTTCATGAAAAAATTTTGTGCAAGGCTAGATTCTGGTCTTATTGATGCAATAAGTGTTACTGGGGGGTGGCATGAAGCACCTGTTCCACAGATTACGGCTCATTTACCTGAAGGTGGATATGCATTTTTGGCGGAAGCAATAAAGAGGGTTGTTAATATACCTGTTATCGCATGTAACAGAATAAATAATGGGGAAGTAGCTGAACAAATATTACAAAAAGGTTTGGCTGACTTTGTTTCTTGTGGTAGATCTTTCTTGGCTGATGCAGAGTTTGTAAATAAAATTAGGGAAGGTAAGTCTATTAATAAGTGCCAAGCATGTAATAAAGGTTGTATTGAAAGAGTACTCAGAGGTAAAGATGTTAGATGTGCATATAATTGTAGAGTAGGATTAGAATATATTAAAGATGAAAAATCTGATAAGAAGAAAAAAATAATTGTTGTTGGTGGTGGTCCTACTGGTATGGAAGCAGCAAGAAGTGCTGCTATAAAAGGCTATGATGTAATCCTTTTTACCAAAGAAGACAAGCTTGGCGGGCTTTTAGCTGTAGCCACAAAACCTCCACACAAACAGGATATATCGGAATATGTTGAGTATATGAATAAGGAGTTTGAAAAGTTAAACATAGACATTAGATATAACACAAAAGTGGACATTGAATTAATTAATTCATTAAAGCCTGAACACGTAATTTTAGCTGTGGGTAGTACTCCGATTATCCCACATATTGAAGGGCTAGATGTGAATAATGTTTGTTTTGCAGAAGATGTTTTGAGAGGAAATAAAGACTTGCTTGTTAAGTTGAGAAAAGGCAAAACAGTTATCATTGGAGGTGGTTCTGTGGGGTTAGAAACTGCACACTTTCTAGCAGAACAAGCATTTTTAACCACTGAAAGTTTGGATTTTTTGAATAGATTTGTTCCAAAAGGAATTAAGAAAAATTTGTTCACTCCTCTTGATATAACAATTATTGAAATGGAAAAGAAAGTAGGTAAAACTCTTGGTAGTGCAAAATGGATACTTCTTAATGAATTAAAGCAACTAGGAGTAAAAATAATGACAAATACAAAGGTTTTTGCTATTAAGCAAAAGATGATGAGTATTGCTGACGATGATGGTGAAAAAAACATTCCAGCTGATAATATAGTGCTTGCAATCGGTTATAAGCCTATTGGAGAAGAACTTATTAATTATCTTGACACTAATTGTTACCCTTATACAGTTGTTGGGGATGCTAAGAAACCTAAAGATGTAATGGAAGATTTGAGAGAAGCTTATGAAGCAGTTATGCATATTTAGAAGCTAATCTACGAAACGGTATACCAATAATACTAGCATTAAAAGCTACTTTAATTAGTTTATTATAAGTATTGTTGCATCAAACATCTATTCAGGAGATATTATATAATGATTTGATTATAATGTTAAGTTTCCTGTTAAGTAAAATGATAGAAAATATAAAAAAGTGATTTTTACTTGATAGGCTTATTTAAGAATTAAAAATAATTTTAAACTATGAGTTGTTAATGTTCGTTAGATATTGAAGATATTTTCTATCAAATGTTATAGCTACATTATACGAGGAGGAATTAATTACTATGAGTTATGGAAAATTAATTAAATTTGAAAAACAAGGAAAAGTGGGAGTTATCATACTTGACAACGCTAAAAGGTTAAATATAACCGGGGATGAGTTTTTTGATGAACTTGAAGAAATTCAAAATGAAATATCTGTTGATAATGAGTTAGGGGCATTAGCTATGGTTGCCAATGGAAAAAATTTCTCAGCAGGAATTGACATGAAATTTTTAAATTCAGTAAGTGCGGAATTTATGAAAAAAGGATTAACAAGATTACAAAACTTATATAGTTTTTGGCAAGAATTGGCTATACCTATAGTTGCTGGAATACAAGGTGTTTGTTATGGTTCAGGAGTAGAACTGATACTTGGCTGTGATATAAGGATTGCTGCTGATAATGCAAAATTATGTTTGCCTGAAGTAAAATTTGGTTTGTCTCCTGATATGGGTGGAACAACAAGACTAACAAAATTAGTAGGCATAGGACAAGCTAAAAGAATTATACTGTCTTGTGAGGAGGTAGCAGCACAAGAAGCATTGAATATTGGGTTGGTAGAAAAAGTTGTTTCAGTAGACGAATTAAGAGAATATACAATTGGCTTTGCTAAAAAAATGGCATCTTATCCTTCTTCGGGTATGCGTTTCGCAAAGAAAGGCATTAATGTTGCGCAAGAAAGCAGTGTGGCAGCAAGTCTCCTATTTGAACAAGCACAATCTATTTATTGCTGTGATACCCAAGATATTAAAGAATCTACTGCTGCATTTATAGAAAAAAGAAAACCAAATTTTATAGGAAAGTAAATTTAAGCATACAAGAGAATCGTAAAGGTATTAAGAAAAGAGTGGAATCTGTTTATTTTCATGTTAGTTCACCTCTTAAATTAAAATATATAGCTAAATACTTATATTTTTTGTAACACTAATAAGCTATTCGCTTTTATTTACTGCGAATAGCTTATTATATGGTTAAACCGCAAAAGGTAAGTTTAACTAAAATCGACCACAATATCTACCGAAGATTGATGCCTTCTGACGCTATATATTGCAGATTAAAAAATTCTGATAATTCATATTGTGGTCGAAGTTCAACTAAATTACTTTCTGTGGAATAACTATTATATATATCTTTGCTTTGGGCTAAATATAAGTATTTATTTTTATTATTTATTTTATATTTATTATCCAATTATTTATAGATTAAAAGCAAATTTATAATAAAAGGAGAGTAAACATTATATAGGAAGATGTATATATATTTCTACAAAAACTAGGCTGTTGACAAACTATTCTATCAACAGCCTCTTATATTTTTTGCGAAAAGAATTTTAAGTACTTTTGTATATATAAACATAACTTAAAAGATAATATATATAGTAAAATTATAGAATTAATTTCTGCTTAAGTAAAAATATAAGGTTTCCATCATCAATACTTGTATTTATAAAGAAGGATTAAAATTTATTATTCAGATGTAAGTTGTAATGTAGAGAATACACTCACGAAAATTGAAGGGTTAAAATAAGAAGTTTTTATCTGTTGACTGGATGGGAATTGTAACTATATCCAATAGAAATAAAATAATGATTAAATGAAGTTTTAGATAAATGCATTAAAGTGGTTCGTTTACATAAGGAATCAAAATATATTAATATAGAAAAAAATCTATCTAAAGAGCGGCCTCTTATCACGGGAAACAATGTACAATTACAGCAAGCATTTATTAATATTTTAATCAATACAATTCAAGTCATAGAAAATAAAGGAAATATTAGTATTGATAGTTATTATTTAAAGGAAAAAGGGATTGGATTTGGCTTATCTATTGCTAAAATGGCAATAGATAAGCATGGAGGGGAGATTAAAGTCAATTCTAAATTGAATGAAGGAACTACATTTGAAGTCTATTTACCTATTAGGAAGGAATGAGTATATAGGCAAGAAGAGAATACTAGTAGCAGATGATGAAGTCAATAAAGAAAAAGCAGGAATGAATTAAATTCTCCTGTTTTTTCTTTGTTTTTAAGCTATACCAGAACCTAGTGAGGGTTCTTAGTAAAATAATGTGCAATTAATATGCACAAGTATTGCACATTATGTGAAATATTTGCACGTGGAATTTATCGAAATGCTAGTTTTTTAGCGGGATTATAGTTGGCATAACTTTTGCTTTATAATAGTGTGAGTGTTATAAAGCAATATGATTATTCGATTTAACTAATAAGAAAAAAAGGAGGCATGTTCATGGAATTTCAAAAAATTAAATATTCTCAAAGCAATGGGATTGCATCTATTAAATTGAATAGTCCCAAAAACTTAAATGCACTAGATGAACCAATATTAGATGATTTAATGGTTGCATTAGATATGTGTGCAGAGGATGAAGCTGTAAAAGTGGTAGTTATTTCTGGTGAAGGAAAAAGTTTTAGTGCAGGTGGAGATATTGGAATGATGTTAAAGGGTTTAGAAAGTGGGGAACAAAAGCTTGGCGCGAGTGTACGTAAAGTTGGTATCGCTGCTTTGAAAATCCGTAATCTAAGAAAACCTGTTATCGCTTCTGTACATGGACCAGTAGCTGGGGCAGGATTTAATTTTGCTTTACTTTGTGATTTCCGTATTGCTGCAGAAAATTCAAAATTCATACAAGCTTTTGTAAATATTGGGTTAGTTCCTGATATGGGGGGGACTTTCTTACTTACTCGTATGTTAGGAGCGGCTAGAGCTACTGAATTAATCATGACAGGAAGACCTGTAAGTGCAGAAGAAGCACTATCATTAGGATTGGTTAATCAAGTAGTACCTTTAGAAAATTTAGAAGAGACTACTTTGAAATTTGCCCAAAAACTTAGTAATTTACCAAGTATAGCATTAGGAAAAATGAAAGCTCTTGTAAATAGAGCTGCATTCTTTGGATTTGAAAACGATCTCGATAATGAAACAGAATATCAGATTCAATGTACAAATACTGAAGACTTTAAAGAAGGTATCAGAGCATTTACTGAAAAAAGAAAACCAAATTTTCAAGGAAAATAAAAAGGAGGATATATCATGAAATGGAAAAAAATGTATGAAAGTAAACTTGTGTCAGTGGAAGAAGCTGCATCTAAAATTGAATCGGGAGATACAATATGGATGCCTTCAGCAAGTAGTGCTCCTGTAGATCTTGCCAATGCATTAGAAAACCGTTACAAAGAATTAGAAAATGTCGACCTTATTAGTGGGCTTGTAACAAATCCATTTAGGTACTTAACTGATGAACTTAAAGGCCATATTAATGGTCACACATGGTTTGTAGGGGGATATGAAAGGAAAGGTCTTAAGTCAGGAAATCTTGATGCTGCATCAGTAAATCTTTCTAAGCTACATATATATGCTGAAAATAAAAATTGCAATGTATTAATGGCTGAAGTTTCCCAGCCGGATGAAGACGGATACATGAGCTACGGTCCACTAGGAGCTATGGGTAATGATGGAGTTGCTAAAAAAGCAGAAAAAATTATAGTTCAAGTTAATAAAAACACTCCATATGTTCATGGAGTGAATAATAAAATACATGTTAGTAAAGTGGATTATATTTGTGAAAAAGACCATCCATTGTCAATATTACCTAATGCTCCTACAACAGAAACAGATGAGAAAATTGCTTCCTATATACTACCTCTTATACCAGATGGAGCAACAATTCAAATAGGCATTGGAGGTACTGCAAATGCAGTTGCTTATGGATTAGAAGATAAAAAAGATTTAGGTGTTCATACTGAGATGCTTACTGATTCAATGGTTTATTTAGCTAAAAAAGGAGTAATTAATAATAGTAAAAAGAACTATATGCCAGGGAAAATGGTAATTAGTTTTGGTGTAGGTAGTCAAGAATTATATGACTTTATGGATGATAACCCATTAATACACATGGATTATATAAAAACTATAAATGATGCTAATGAAATTGCTAAAAACGATAATTTTATATCAATTAATAGTGGTTTAATGGTAGATTTAACGGGTCAAGTTGGATCTGAAGGAATTGGATATAATCAATATAGTGCTACAGGTGGACAATTAGACTTTGTTAGAGGAGCGGCTATGTCTAAAGGTGGAAAATCATTCCTTTGTTTACATTCAACAGTTAAAACTAAGGATGGAATAAAATCTAGAATTAATCTTGCATTACCACAAGGAACACCAATTACAACACCTAGATCAGATACACAATACCTAGTTACTGAATATGGAGTAGCTTATGTATATTGTAAAAGTATTTCAGAACGTGCAAAAGCAATAATAAATATAGCTCATCCTGATTTTAGAGAAGAATTGACTCAGCAAGCTATTGAAGCAGGTTTAATTAAAGAGTAAGTTAAAATGTTTAGATAAAGATAAGAATATATTCTTATCTTTATCTAAGATTTTCAAAGAAGGAGAGGGACATTTAATGAACTTTAATATAAATAAAGTAGCAGTACTTGGTTCTGGTGTTATGGGTGCAGGTATTGCAGCTCACATAGCAGGAGCTGGAATTCCAGTATGTCTTTTAGATATTGCGCCAAGAGAATTAACTGAAAAAGAAAAAGCTAAAGGATTAACTTTAGAAAGTCCAAAGGTTAGAAATCGTATAGTACAAGCAGGTAAAGATAGAGTGACCAATCCTAAAAATAAAGCAATTTATGACAAGGATATGGGAGATATGATTCAAGTAGGTAATTTTACTGATAACATGGATATGCTGAAGGATTGTGACTGGGTTATTGAGGTAATTGTTGAAAACCTAGAAATTAAAAAGAATTTTATGAAACAAATTAGTGAATATATCAAACCTGATGCTATTGTGAGCTCTAATACTTCTGGTGTACCTATCAATGAAATCATAAAAGATTTACCATTAGAATTCAGACAACGTTTTATGGGAACACATTTCTTCAATCCACCTCGTTATATGAAGCTACTTGAGCTTATAGAAGGAAACGATACTTTGCCTGAGCTAGTTGAATTCATAGACGACTTTGGAACAAAGAGATTAGGTAAAGGTATTGTAATGGCAAAGGATACACCTAGCTTTATTGCTAACCGTATTGGAATATTTGCAATGATTAATGTAGTACAGCTTGCAGAAAAATATGGATATAGCGTAGGTAAAGTAGATCAATTAACAGGAACAATAATTCATAGACCTAAGACTGGTACATTTAGACTTATTGATTTGGTTGGATTAGATCTTATGAGTATGGCTGCTCGTAACTTTATAGAAAAAGTTAAAAATGAAAAGGAAGAATACACATATCCTGAATTCTTTGTTAAATTAGTCGACATGGGTCATTTTGGAGATAAAACAAGACAAGGATTCTATAAGAAAGTTAAGACGGAGAAGGGAAATCAAACACTTGTTTGGGATTATAACAAGGAAGAATATGTACCATTAGTTAAAGAAAAGATTGAAGCTATAGATAATGTTAAGAAGGAAGCCAATAAGCTTAAGGCATTAGTTTTCGGAGAAGCAGAAGAAAACAAATTTGTTTGGAATGTTATTAAAAATATTTTATTATATAGTGCAAGAAATATTCCTGAAATAGCAGATGATTACAAAGATGTCGATAATGCTATGATGTGGGGATATAATTGGACAAAGGGTCCTTTTGCAGTTTGGGATGAAATAGGTTTTGAAGAATCAGTTAAAAAAATGAAGCAAGAAGGAGAGACTATTCCGGCATGGATAGAAGAAAGACTTGCTAATGGTCAAACTAAATTCTACAATGAATCAAGTTTGGAAACTCCTTATATAACTATTTCAGCACCTAAAAATAATGTTATAAAAGAAAATGAAGGTGGAGCATTAGTTGATATAGGAGATGGAGTTCTTTGTCTTCAATTTAAATCTAAGAGCAATGCCATAACAGATGAACTTATAGATATGATGTATGCAGCTGTAGAAGAAGTGGAAAGAAACTACAAAGGATTGGTTATTGGTAACCAAAGTAAAAACTTCTCAGTAGGTGCTAACTTAATGAAGGTAGCTGGATTAGCTGGTGATAAAAAGTGGAATGAGATAATGACATTTGCTGATAAATTACAAAAGGCAAATATGCTGCTTAAATATTGTAAAAAACCAGTAGTTGCTGCTCCTTATGGAATGACATTAGGTGGAGGAGCCGAGGTAGCTATGCATGCCCATAGAGTAACAGCTCATGCTGAAACATATATGGGACTTGTGGAAGTTGGCGTTGGGTTAATTCCAGCAGGTGGGGGTACAAAGGAATTACTAATGCGAAGCATTGAAGATTTAGGCAAAGTATCTAATGGAGAAATGATTTCTCATGTTAAAAAAGCTTGGGAAACTATTGTAATGGGTGGTAAAGTATCAAGCAGTGCTCATGATGCAATTAAGAAAGGATATATAAGAAAATCTGATAGAGTCGTGATGAACAAAGATTATCTTATATCTGAAGCTAAAAAGGAAGTTTTAGCGCTTGCTGATGCTGGTTTCAGACCTCTACAGAAAAAACTTATTCCAGTACTTGGAACAAATGGTAAAGCGTTGTTGCAATATGCAGCAATTTCTATGGTTGAAGGTGGATTTATGTCTGAATATGATGCACATATTGCTAATAAAATTGCTTGGGTTCTTTCAGGTGGAGATGTACCAGTTGGAGTGAAAGTTACTGAACAACAAATACTTGAATTAGAGAAGGAAGCATTTGTAAGTTTATGCGGAGAGGAAAAGACTCTTCAAAGAATAGAGAATATGCTTAAAACAGGAAGAGCTTTAAGAAATTAATTATTAGTGGAGGTAGTCATATGAAAGAAGTAGTAATAGTAGCATATGGACGTTCTGGAATAGGAAAGGCAAGAGGTGCCTTAAAATATACTCGACCAGATGATTTAGCAGCGCAAGTTGTTAAGGGAGTTCTAGCTAAAGTACCACAATTAAATCCTGAGGAAATAGAAGATTTAATTTTAGGATGTGCGTTTCCAGAGGGAGAGCAAGGATTGAATGTGGCCAGATGTGTAGGTTTAAGGGCAGGATTGCCAGTTAGTGTGTGTGGACAAACTGTAAATAGATATTGTTCATCGGGGCTTCAAGCAATTTCTATAGCAGCAAATAGTATTATAGCTGGTCAAGGGGATGTTATATTGGCAGGTGGAGTAGAGTCTATGACTATGGTTCCAATGTTTGGGAATATTCTAACACCAAATCCATATCTTATGGAAAATTATCCAGAAACAGCAGTAAATATGGGAGTAACAGCAGAAAATGTTGCCGAGATGTATAATGTAACACGTGAGAAGCAGGATGAAATGGCAGTAGAAAGTCATAAAAGAGCAACGAAAGCTCAAGCAGAGGGTAAATTTGATGATGAAATTATTCCTGTAGAAGCAGTTAGAACTGTTGTTGATGAAACAGGTATGATGAAAAATGAAACATTTGTATTTAATAAAGATGAGGGTGTTAGACCAACTGTAACTGTGGAAGCTTTAGGTAAGCTAAGAACAGTTTTTAAGAAGAATGGTACTGTAACAGCAGGAAATGCATCTCAAATGAGTGATGGTGCAGCGGTAGTACTTCTTATGTCAAGAGAAAAAGCAGAAGAATTAGGAATCAAACCTTTAGCAATATTTAAAACCTTTGCTGTTGCGGGTGTAGGTCCTGAAGTGATGGGGATTGGACCTATGAAGGCTATTCCTAAGGTATTGAAAAGGGTAGGTTTAAATAAAGATGATATTGACTTATATGAATTAAATGAAGCATTTGCATCACAAGCTATAGCTTGCGTCAATGAATTAGAACTTGATATGGAAAAAGTAAATGTCAATGGTGGTGCTATCTCTTCAGGACACCCATTAGGATGCACAGGGGCATACTTAACATGTAAACTTCTTTCAGAAATGAGACGTAGAAATAGTAAGTACGGTATTGTCAGCATGTGTATCGGTGGAGGTATGGGTGCTGCAGGAGTATTTGAACTTATTAAGTAAAATTTAGAGTTATAGACCTGAGACATCTATAGAGATGCACGGGATCTATTCTACATTTAAGTTTCAAAAGGATTAAATGTAGATAACTATGATTAAGTAAAATTTAGAGTTATAGACCTGAGACATCTATAGAGATGCACGGGATCTATTCTACATTTAAGTTTCAAAAGGATTAAATGTAGATAACTATGATTAAGTAAAATTTAGAGTTATAGACC